>DATFKM010000026.1:0-6991 GCA_035268645.1 Paracoccaceae bacterium
GGCCGCGTTGCGCCGCTTCCAGGCGGAGAGGCCGAGCGTCACCACCGGCCGGTCGTTGCGCTGCGCCGCCTCGCGCAGCACGGCCAGCGCCGCCAGCGCCTCCGCCGCCGCCGTCTCCTCGCCCCGCCACGGATCGAGCCAGCGCGCCCGCGCCAGCCAGCGCAGCGGATCCGCCGGCGCTCCGGCCGCCTCCGCCTCGATCCCGCCGAGCGCCGCCCAATGCGCCGTCGCCCCGCCGGCGGGGCCGAGCACGCGCCGCAGCCGCCGCGGAGAGATCCAGGCCGCCGAGTCCGCCGCCTCCAGCCCGGCCTCCGCCGCCGCGCGCCGCGCGGTCTCCCGCCCGCCGGTCAGCGCCACCGCTCCGCGCGGCGCCGCCGTGACCAGCGCGGCGGGGTCCGCCGCCTCGGCGAGGTCGATCAGCGTCTCGGGCGCGGCGGCGTCCGCCCGCACCGCCGGCCACCAAAGCGTGCGCTCGCGGATCGTCTCCAGAATCGCGCCCAGCCGCCGCCGCTCCGGCGCGTCGCCGAAGCCGATCGCGACCGGCGGATGGCTCGGAAGCGCGCCCGGCAGCAGCCGCGGCAGGCAGAGACCCGGCGCCGGCGCCGTCTCCCACCCGACCCGGCGCGGCGGCGGCGCCGCGCTGAGCGCCCTCAGCGCCCGTCGCAGCGCCCGCCGCTCCTCGCGCTGGGTCATGGCGCGGGGGGCGGTCCGCCCGCGCGCGCCGTCATCCGGCCGCGCCGAAAGGCAGGGGGCGCGCCCGGATCCCGGCCAGCGCCTCGGCCGTGACCGCGACGGCGCGGTCGATCTGCTCGGCGGTATGCTCCGAGGTCAGGAAGAAGCGCAGCCGCGCCTGCTTCTCCGGCACCGCGGGGAAGGTGATCGGCAGCGCGTTCACGCCCGCCTTGAACACCGCGTCGGACAGCATCGCCGCCCGCGCGCTGTCGCCCACGATCACCGGCATCACGGCCGAGCCCATGGCCGTGCCGACGTCGAGATCGGCCGCCTTCGCGACCTCCAGCAGCCGCCGGCCGTTCTCCGCCAGCCGCGCCACGCGCTCGGGCTCCGCCTCCAGCACCTCCAGCGAGGCGATCGCCGCCGCGGCCAGCGGCGCCGCGAGGCCGACCGAGAACACGAAGCCCGGCGCCGTCGCCTTCAGGTACTCGGTCAGCGCCGAGGACCCGGCGACGTAGCCGCCGCAGGCCGACAGCGTCTTGGAGAGCGTGCCCATCCAGATCTCGACCGAGGCCGGATCCACCCCCTGCAGCTCCCCGAGGCCGCGGCCGGTGCCGCCGAGCACGCCGAGCGCGTGCGCCTCGTCCACCATCAGCCAGGCGTCGTGCCGCGCCTTGACCTCGACGAAGCGCGGCAGGTCCGGCCAGTCCCCGTCCATCGAGTAGAGGCCCTCGACGCAGATCAGCACCCGGTCCCACTCGCCGCGCCGGCGGGAGAGGAAGTCGTCGACCCAGGCCCAGTCGTTGTGCGGGAACACCACGCGATGCGCGCCGGACAGGCGCACGCCCTCGGTGATCGAGTTGTGGATGTAGCCGTCGACCAGCACGAGGTCCTTCGGCCCCATCAGCGTGCCGATCGTCGTGACGTTGGTGGCGTGGCCCGAGACCATGACCACCGCGCTCTCGGTCCCGTAGAAGCGCGCCAGTCCCGCCTCCAGCCGGGCGTGAAGGTCCCGCTCGCCCGCGACGACGCGGGAGGCGGAGACGCTGACGCCGTAGGCGTCGATCGCCGCCTTGGCGGCCTCGCGCACCTTCGGATGACCGTTCAGCCCGACGTAGTTGTAGGAGCTGAAGTTCAGCAGCTCCCGCCCGCCGATGCGGCATGTCGCGCCGGCGTAGCCCTCCTGCTCGCGGAAATAGGGCACCTCGATGCCCAGCATGTCCGCGGCGGAGCGTTGCAGCCGCATCTGCTTGTGCCCCGGCAGGGTCGCGAAGTCGAAGGCCCTGGGCTTGGCCTTCGGGGCCGGCGCGGGACGCGCCACGGGCCGCTCCGGCCCCGCCCGCTTGGAGCGCGCCTGCCGCAGTTCGCGCACCAGGGCGCTGCGCTTCGCGGCCCCGAACCTGCCTTCGCCGCCTTCGGCGCCCGCCATCTTCCGCTCTCCGTCAGTTCAGCGCCGTGGCGCGATCCTCGGCCCGTCGCACCATCTCGTCCACCGCCTCGGCGCCCATCGCCCCCTCGCCGTCTCCGACCAGGTGGCGTTCCGCCAGCGCCGCCGCGTCGCCGTCGCCCTCCGCGTCGGCCGCGCCGACACGCTTCACGACGCGCGCCGCGATGTCCATCAGCGTCGCGCCCCCCGCAAGGCTCATCAGCGGGATGTCGAGGCCCAGCGTCTCCTCGGCCGCCATGCGCAGGTCGACGGCCATGAGGCTGTCGAAGCCCATCTCGGTCAAGGGCTGGCGCGGGTCGATCTCCTCGGCCGGCAGGCGCAGGATCCGGCTCGTCTCCGCCGCCAGCAACTCGGCGACCTTGGCCAGCGCCTCGGCCTCCGGCAGGCCCGCGATCAGCGCCGAGAGATCGGCCGAGGCCTCCGCCGACGCCGCCTCCGGCATCCGCATCCGCCGGAACAGCGGCGTCTGCACCAAGGCCAGCTCCCGCGCCGCGGCCGACCAGTCGATCTGCGCGTAGGCCAGGGCGGAGGCGTCGTCCCCCGGCTCCGCCGCCAGCGCCAGATCGAGGCCCGCCAGCGCCTCGGCCGCGGTGATCGACTGTCCGCCGAGCCGGTCCGCCAGCAGCGCCTCCGTCCTGGCGTCGCGCGTCAGGTAGCCGGCGTCGGAGATCGCGCCCCACGCCATCGCGAGCCCCGGCAGCCCGAACCGCCGGCGCTCCGCCGCCAGCGCCTCCAGCGCCGCGTTCGCCGCGACGTAGGAGGACTGGCCGGGGTTGCCGATCAGCGTGGTGGCCGAGGAATAAAGCACGAACAGGTCCAGCTTCAGCCCCCGCGTCAGCCGGTCCAGCACCTCCGCCCCCGCCAGCTTCGGGCGCAAAACGGTGCGGATCCGCTCCGCGTCCAGCGTCGCGAACAGCGCGTCGTCGAGCGTCATCGCGGTGTGCAGGACGCCGCGCAGCCGCGCCGGCCCCGCCTCGATCTCGTCGATCAGGGCCCGCATCGCGGCCTCGTCCGCGGCGTCGCAGGCCCGCGTCGTCACCTTGGCGCCCGCCGCCTCCATCCGCCGGATCGCGGCGCGCGCGGGGTCCGTCACCCGGCCGGAGCGCGAGGTCAGCCAGACGTGCCGCGCCCCGCGCTCGACCAGCGCCGACGCCGTCTCCGCCCCGAAACCGCCGAGCCCGCCGACCACCAGATAGGCGCCCTTGCGCACGATCTTCGGCGGCTTCGCGCGCACCGGCTCCGGCCTCGGCGGCGCCTTCACCACGATCTTGCCGATATGCCCGGACTTCTGCATCAGCCGGAAGGCGTCCGTCACCTCGGCGGCGTCGAACACGATGTGCGGCAGCGGGATGAAATCGCCCCGCACGAAGCCGCGGCCGAGCGCCTCGAACACCTTCACCGCCAGATCGGGGCGATAGACCAGCAGCTGGTCGGCGTCGACGCCGAAATAGGTCAGGTTGCGCCGGAACGGGCGCAGGCCGATCTGGCTGTTGGCGTAGTAGTCCCGCTTGCCCAGCTCCACGAACCGGCCGAACGGCTTGAGGCACTCGATGGAGCGCTCCATCGCCTCGCCGAACAGCGAGTTCAGCACCACGTCGACGCCCGCGCCGTCCGTCGCCGCCGTCACCTCGGTCGCGAAGTCGAGCGAGCGCGAATCGAAGACGTGCGCCGCGCCGAGCTGGCGCAGAAGCTCCCGCTTCGCCGGGCTGCCGGCCGTCGCGATCACCGTCGCGCCCCGCGCCGCCGCGATCTGCAGCGCCGCGAGGCCGACGCCGCCCGCGCCGCCGTGGATCAGCACCGTCTCGCCCCGGTCGAGGGAGGCGAGCTCGACCAGCCCGTACCACGCGGTCAGGAACGTGGTCGGGATCGTCGCGCCCGCCGTCATGTCCACGCCCTCGGGCAGCGGCGCCACCGCGCTCTCGTGCACCGTGACGTGCGTCGCGAAGCAGGCCGGGGCGAAGGCGATCACCGGGTCGCCGACCTTCAGACGCCGGCAGCCTTCGCCCACGCGCACCACGACGCCCGAGCACTCCATGCCCAGCGTCGGGCCGGCGAAGCCGTCCTCCAACGCCTCCTCGGGCAAGAGGCCCTGCGCCCACATGATGTCGCGGAAGTTGAGGCCGGTGGCGTCGACCTCGATCTCCACCTCCGCCGGACCCGGCGCGCCGCGCCGCTCGGTCCGCCACTCCAGGCTGTCGATGGCGCCCTGCTGGCCGAGCGCCAGACGCCGGCACGCCTCGCCGTTGACCCGCGCCGCGCCGGCGCGGTCCTCCAGGTCGGCGACGCGCTCCACCCGCACCCCGGCGCGTCCCGCGGCGTCGAGCAGCACCTCCCGGTCCTCGCCCGGCGACAGCATCTCGGCGGCGAGCCGGCCCGCCGGATCGTCCAGCGCCGGATCGACGTCCACCAGACGCACCTCGAGATCGGGGTGCTCGTTCGCGATCACGCGGCCGAAGCCCCAGACCGCCGCCTCGGCCGGTCGCAGCGGCCGCAGCGGGCCCGCCGCCACGCCGCCCCGCACCGGCAGCCAGAACCGCGCCAGCCGTTGCGGCGCGGCCAGCGCGCCCTTCGCCGCGGCGAGACGGCCATGCGCGGCGTCCAGCGCCGGGCCCTCGCCCCCGAACCCCGTCAGCAGCACCAGCTCGACCGGCGCCTCGGCCTCGGCGAGCGCGGCGTCCAGCGCCTCCGCCGTGACGGCCCGCGCCGCGCCCCCCGCCGCCGCCAGCCGCTCGGCCAGATCCACGGCCAGGGCCGCCTCCTCGGGGCCGTGCAGGACGATCGCCTCCGCCCGCGCCGGCGCCTCGGGGCGCGCGGTCCCGCCCGTGGGCGCCGCCGCGAGGATCAGCGCCGCCTGCGCCTCGGCCGAGGCCAGCGGCGCCGCCTCCGCCGCCTCGAAGCCCGCGCCGGCCAGCGCGTCCGCCCAGTCCGCCGCATCGCGCAGCCGGCCCATCGGGAAGGCGGGATCGACCGTGTCCCGCCACCAGGCCGCCTCGGATCCCTCGACGAGATCCGCGGCGAGATGCGGCGTCTCCTCGACCGCCACCAGCGCACCGCCCGGCGCCATCCGCCGCCGCAGATCCGCAGGATCGACGTCCGCGAGGCGCGAAAGCGCGTCGCCGGCCAGCACCAGGTCGAAGGCCTCGCGCGGCTCGACGCGGTCGAGCGCGGCATAGGCGACGCCCGGCCGCTCCGGATCGCCGACCTCCATGGCGCGCACGCGGCGCGGATCGGGGTCCGAGACCACGCAACGCGTGACGCCCGCCGCCGCGATCCGGTCCAGCAGCGCCGCCGGCGCGGCGCCGAGCACCAGCACCGAGAGGCGCCGCCCCGCGCTCGCCTTCAGCGCGGCCTCGAAGGCCGCCGCCAACGCGCCCCAGCGCGCCTCGCCCGAGGGGCCGGAGGCCGCGAGCCGCAGTTGCGCCGCGGTCGCCGCCGCCTCGCTCTCCCGCGGGCCTTCCGCGAACAGGGTCGCCAAGGCCGCGGGCAGGCCCATCAGGCGGCTGGTCTCCCCCACGCGACGCGGCGCCTCCGCGAACAGCGCCTCGACGAGCGCCGAAAGCGGCGGATACGGAGCCTCGGGCGAGAGCAGCGCGCGCCCGTCCTCGGCCCGGCCGACCGCGTCGTCCTCCTCCAGCGCCATCAGGATCCGCTCCAGCGCGGGACGGGCCGACGGCGCGAGCCGCCCTTCCGCCTGCAGCGCCGTCACGTCCACCACGCCGCCGTCGGTGGCGAGCCGCGCCACCGCGTCGCGCGCTATCCTCCGCGCCGTGGTGTCGAGCAGCAGCGCCGCCGCGCTCGGCTCCGGCGCGTCGTCCACCCTGAGCCGGGAGAGCGCCTTCGGCAGCGTCGCCCCCAGCGTCGAGGCCGGCCCCTCCGGCGGCGCCAGCCGCGCCAGCGCGTTGCGGTAGACGAGGCTCGACACCGGCTTGGCCTTGACGATGCGCACCGCCTTGAAGCGAACCCCCGTCAGTGCCGCGATCACCGCGCCCGTGGCGTCGACCAGCGTGAAGCGCGCCTCGATCGAACGCTCGGAGGCCTTCTCGACCTCCACCCAGGCGCCGGCGGGAACCGCGCCGGTGACGCTCAGCCGCAGCGATCCGATGCGCACCGGAAGGAAGGCGAGGCCCTCCGCCTCGCGTCCCGCGATCAACCCGAACAGGCCGTGGAAGGCCGCGTCCAGCAGCGCCGGATGCAGCGCGTGCCGCCCGGTCTCCGCCTCGCCGGCGTCGAGCGCGACATAGGCGGTCCGCTCGTCGGTCCGCCGCACCGAGACGGCGCGCCGGAAGGCCGGTCCGTAGCCCAGCCCGAAGCGCCGCGTCAGCGCATAGAGCGCGTCGGCCGTCATGGTCGTGGCCGCGTCGCCGCCCGGCGCCGGGCGCGGCGCGGGGCGCGCTCCGGCGGGTCGGCGCAGGCGCCCGCGCGCGTGCAGCGCGAAGTCGTCGCCCGAGAGGCGCCGGCGGCTCTCCACGTCCACCACGCCGCGCTCGCCCGCCAGCGTCGTGCGCAGCTCCGCGCCGTCCTCCAGCGTCAGCGCGCGCAGGATGTCGAGGTCGACCAGCTCGACCTCGCCCGCGCCCATCGCCTCAAGACCGGCCGAAAGCGCGAGATCGACGTAGCCCGCGGCCGGAAACACCACCGCCCCGTCGACCGCGTGATCGGCGAGCCAGGCCGGCGTCGCCGGATCGACCGCCGCGCGCCAGTCGCGCGCGCCCTCGCGCAGCGCCGCGCCCAGCAGCGGGTTGCGGTCCGCCTCCGCGTCGAACAGGCTCAGCGCCTCGGACGTCGCCTCGGCCCGGAACCGGCGCTGGTTCCAGGGATAGCTCGGCAGGTCGACCTCGACCTTCGCGTCGTGCCCGAAGAAGCGGTTCTCCA
>DATFKM010000027.1:0-4417 GCA_035268645.1 Paracoccaceae bacterium
AGGACTGGAAGATCGAGCCGCGGTCGATCAGTTCGCGCTTCAGCGAGAGCGCGTTGACGAGATTGCCGTTGTGCGCGAGCGCGACGCCGCCGGTCGCGAGATCGGCGTAGAGCGGCTGCACGTCGCGTATCGCGGTGTGCCCCTTCTCGCCCGAGGTGGAGTAGCGGACGTGGCCGACGGCCATCGTCCCGGGCAGTTCGGCCATCACCTTGGCGGAGGTGAAGTTGTCCCGGACGTAGCCGAGGCGCTTGACCTCGGAGAAGCCGGGACCGGGCTCGTAGGTGACGATTCCCGCCGCCTCCTGCCCGCGATGCTGCAGGGCGTGCAGGCCGAGGGCGGCGAAGTTCGCCGCCTCGCCCGGGCCGAAGACGCCGAAAAGGCCGCATTCCTCACGCGGCTTGTCGGCCTCCGGGTCGAAGACCGAGGCGTGGGCGTCGGCGCGCGGATCGCTCATGGGGCGGGGCTCTCTGCTCGGCGGGAGGATCGGGCTGCGGACGGCAACATAATGCCTCCGGGCTCGTCTGTCATGGCGCCGTCATCGTTCGCCGGTCGCGGCGGGCGCCTCGCCGGTCGACGCCTCGCCGGTCGACGCCTCGCCGGTCTCGGGCGCGCCGAAGCCGCCGAGATCGACGCCGCCGCACTCGGCCATCAGCCCGTTGATCGGCTGCATCAGCCAGGCGGGGGCGGTCTCGGGCAGGGCGGCCTCGATCATCGCGGCGGCGTCGGAGATCATGGCGACGCTCCGCGCCTCCTCGATCATCGGCAGGCGGTCCGCCGGGGCGACGAGCAGGTCGTAGACGAGATAGACCACCGCCACGAGCACCACGCCGCGGGCGACGCCGAAGAGGAAGCCGGCCGCCCGGTCGATCGGGCCGAGCAGGCTGTTCTGCACCGCCCCGGCGAAGAGCGGCGTGAAGATCGAGATCAGCACCAGCGCGACGGCGAAGCCGACCGAGAAGGCCGCGAGCTTGCCGAGCGAGCAGGAGGCGGCGAGCATCGGCCCGACCGCCGGGATCTCCTTCAGCAGGGGCTCGATCAGCGGCGCGGCGTAGAGCGCGGCGAAGGCCGCCGCGACCCAGCCGAGGATCGCCAGCGTCTCGCGGGTGAAGCCGCGCGAGAAGGCGAGCACGCCCGAGAGCGCGAGCACGGCCAGCACGACGCCGTCGACGATGTTGAACTCCATCGGCTCCCCTCGCTCCTCCCTCGAGCCTCAGTCGGTGCGGGGCGCGGGCGCCCCGCCCTCCCCGAGGAGGCGGGCGGCGAGGGCCGCGACGTCCTCGATCCGGGTGGCCTTGATGCCCGGTTTCTCCTCCGGCGTCGAGGCCCGGCGCCGGGCGGCGGACGACGCGGGCGGCGGCGCGAGGGCGCCGGTGAAGCCGAGGCGCTCGGCCTCCCTCAGCCGCGCGTCGGCCTGGGGCGCGGGGCGCACGGCGCCGGAGAGGCTGATCTCCCCGAACACCACCGTCTCCGCCGGCAGCGGCGTCTCGGCGAGCGCCGAGAGCAGGGCCGCGGCGACGGCGAGGTCCGCCGCGGGCTCCGCCACGCGGAGGCCCCCGGCGACGTTGAGATAGACCTCCCGCCCCGCGAGGGAGACGCCGGCGCGCGCCTCGAGCACCGCGAGGATCATGGCGAGGCGGCCGGAGTCCCAGCCCACCACCGCGCGCCGGGGCGTCGACATCGGCGAGGGGGCGACCAGCGCCTGGATCTCCACCAGCACCGGGCGGGTGCCCTCGATGCCGGCGAAGACGGCGGCGCCCGGGGTCTCCCGCCCGCGCTCGGAGAGGAAGAGCGCCGAGGGGTTCTCCACCTGCGCGAGGCCGCGGCCCGTCATCTCGAAGACGCCGATCTCGTCGGCGGGGCCGAAGCGGTTCTTCACCGCGCGGAGGATGCGGAAGGGGTGGCCGCGCTCGCCTTCGAAATAGAGCACCGTGTCGACCATGTGCTCGACCACGCGGGGGCCGGCGATCTGGCCCTCCTTGGTGACGTGGCCGACGAGGACGACGGAGGTGCCGCGGCGCTTGGCGAAGCTCACCAGTTCGTGCGCCGCGGCGCGGACCTGGGCGACGGAGCCGGGCGCGGAGCCGACGGAGGAGAGCCAGAGCGTCTGGATCGAATCGAGGATCGCGAGGTCCGGCCGTTCCGCCTCCAGCGTCGCGAGGATGTCGCGCAGGTCCGTCGCGGCGGCGAGCTTCACGGGAGCCTTGGCGAGGCCGAGGCGGCTCGCGCGCATGCGGATCTGCGAGGCCGCCTCCTCGCCCGAGACGTAGAGCGCGGAGGCCCCGGCGCGGCCGAAGGCGGCGGCGGCCTGCAGCAGCAGCGTCGACTTGCCGATGCCGGGATCGCCGCCGACGAGGAGCGCCGAGGCCGGGACGAGGCCGCCGCCCATCACCCGGTCGAGCTCTCCCACGCCCGAGGGCAGGCGCGGCGGCGCGGGCTCCTCGCCCTCGAGGTCGGAGAGCGGGAGGCGCCGGCCGGGGCCGAGGCTGGCGGGGGTGGTCGGACCGGTCTCCTCGACGAGGCTGTTCCAGGCGCCGCAGGCGTCGCAGCGGCCCGCCCATTTGGCGTGCGTCGCGCCGCATTCGGCGCAGGTGAAGACGGGGGCGGAGCGGGCCATGGCGGGCTTGTGCGGGGGCCGGGCGGGCGGCGCAAGGGGCCGCGGTTCAGGCGAAGGGGAGCCCGGCGGCGAGCGCCCCGCCCGCGATGGCCTGCACCAGCGGCAGGAGGCGGTTCCAGCCGCGCTCCAGCGCCGCCGCGGCCAGCCCGGCGAGGGCGAGGAGCCCCCCCGCCGCCGTCGCCGCCGCGGGCGCCTCGCCCGAGAGCGCGGCCATCGCGGCGAGGGTGAGCAGGCCCGCCGCGACATGGGCGATGCGCAGCGCCCCGCGCCTTCGCACCGCCTGCGCCAGCGACCAGAGCAGCGCCGCGAAGAGCGGCAGCGCCAGCGCGACGCCCGCGAGCAGGGTGAAGATCGTCATCGCCGCCTCCGGCCTTCGAGGATCGAGAGGGCGAGCGAGGCGAGCACGCAGCCCGCGAAGAGCGGCAGGCCCCAGGCGGTCTCGAGCCGCCCGAGCCCGACGCCCTTGGCGACGACGATGGCGAGCGCCACCAGGAACACGTCCGCCATCGAGAGCTTCGCCAGCCCGTCGAGCGCCGGCGCCCAGCGCCGCGGCAGGCGCCCGAGGGCGAAGGCGGCGAGCGCGAGCGTCTTGGCGTAGGGCGCGGCGATGCCGAAGAGGGCGACGAGCGCGGCGAGGAGCGCCTCCTCCGGCCAGAGCGCCGCGACGGTGGAGAGGACCGAGAGCTCGGTCCCCTCGAGGAAGGGCAGGAGGCCCGTGCGCAGGAGCGGCGCGCTCCAGGCGACGGGCCAGAGGACCAGCAGCGCCAGATGCGGCGCGAGGCGGAGCGGGAGCCGCGGCATGGGCCGGGATATGCCCGGCCTCGGGGCCGGGGGGAAGGGCCCGGCGCGCGCCGGAGAGGCGGAATCCGGTCATGCCTCCGTACGGACGCCGTGCGGGAATCGTGCATACGGCGTGCCGCGCGCGTCAGCCATTCGTCATGCATCTGTCGGACCCTTGTCGGACTCCGGTCGGACTCGCGTCATGCGCGGGTCGGACCCCTGTGCCGCGCTTGTGCGGGCATGGTCGGACGGGGCGGGCCGGGAGAGGGGGTCGAGGGGGTCTCGCGGCGCCCCGGCCGGGCGACCGGGCAGCCTGCGGCGCCGAGGGTCAGGAAAGGGTGAAGCGGCCGGGCCGGGCGCGCCGATCCGCCCCCGGCGGATCGGCGGCGGGCCGAGGGGGGTCGATCCCCCCGAAGGCCCGCACGCCCCCCCTGGGGCGACGGCGGGTCAGCGGCGCTCCGGGTCCCGGTCGCCGAGAATCGCGAGCAGGAGGATGGCGAGGATCGGCGAGCCGAGGATCGCGACGAGGACCCGGGCCACCGCGTCGCGGCCACGATTGCGGGCCATCGTCACCGGGACGTGGACGTAGAACAGCCAGAGGAGCGGGAGGACGACGAGGACGGCGAGGACTTCGGGCATCCGGACGCCTCCGGGCTCCTGCGGGCGGGCGGCGGCGTCCCGGGCGGCTCAGCGGATCGCTTCGATCGGGCCCTCGGCGCGGCCGTGGATGAACTGCGAGACGTAGGGGTCGTCGGTCTCGTCCATCGCCTCGACCGAGCCCTTCCAGCCGATCACGCCGTCATGGATCATCGCCACCTGGTCGGCGATGGCGCGGACCGAACTCATGTCGTGGGTGATGGTGATGGCGGTGGCGCCCATCTCGCTCACCAGCTCGCGGATCAGGTCGTTGATGACGCCGGCCATGATCGGATCGAGCCCGGTGGTGGGCTCGTCGAAGAAGATGATCTCGGGGTCCGCCGCGATGGCGCGGGCGAGGCCGACGCGCTTCTGCATGCCGCCCGA
>DATFKM010000028.1:0-2401 GCA_035268645.1 Paracoccaceae bacterium
CATGCAGTGCACACCCTTGGCGCCGTTCACCGTCTGCGTGACGCGCAGGTCGGCGGCGATGGAGCAGAGGGTGTAGGCCTGTTCCCGCGTCAGGCCGGCCTTCTCCACGATCAGGGCGATCATGCGACGGAGCGCGGTCTCCGCGCAGCGGTCGAGGTCGGGGTCGATGCCGAGGGTGATCCAGTGCTCCGGCGTCTCGGCGAGGGGTCCCGTCAGGGTGCGGCCCTTGTGCAGGCGGATCTCGAAGACGCCGGCGAGCGCGGTTTCGATCGCGGTGACGTTGACCTCGCCGTCGCCCTGCGCGCCGTGGCCGTCGCCCACGGAGAGATTGGCGCCCGGAACGAACACCGGCAGATGCAGGGTCGAGCCGACGACGAGTTCCTTGAGGTCGAGATTGCCGCCGAAGGCGCGGGGGACGAGCGAGGTGAGGCGCCCCCAGTTCGGCGGCGGGGCGACGCCGACGACGCCGAAGAAGGGCGCGAGCGGGACCTCGAGCCCCCAGGGCAGGCGGCCGACGCCGCGCTCGGCGTCGAGGGCGATGTGGCTCAGATGCGGCTCGGGGAAGTCGTCGGGCAGCGTGCCGGCGAGGGGGCGGATGAAGTTGAAGCCCCAGTCCTGGCGGAGGCGGATCTCCTTGAAGCGGATCTCGAGGCTGTCGCCGGGCTCGGCGCCCTTCACCGCGACGGGGCCGGTGAGGATGTGGCCGGGCAGGTGGCGCTCGGCCTTTTCGTGGATCTCCGCCAGTTCCGGCGGGACGTGAAAGCCGGTGTCGGGGCCGGGGACGACGTCAGGCGCTCCGGTGACGGTGTCGATCTCGATCTCGTCGCCGCTCTCGATCTCGATCGCAGGCGGGACCTTGGCGTCGAGGAAGCCCCATTTGCAGGTCTCGGGCGTGGCGGGCAGGTGGTGGCGGGCCATGGGCGCTCTCCTCGGGCGGCGTGATCGGACGCATGGGAAGCCGGCGCGGCGCCCGCCGCAAGCCCCGGCGTGGGAGGGCGCCGCAGCGTGGAAGCGCGGAGCGCCCCGCGTCGGGCGGCGCGGCGAGGCGCTTGGAGCGGGGCGCCCGAAGGGCTAGCGTCCAGCGAACGGAACCGCGTCGCGAAGCGCGGAAGCCCGAAAACACTGGAGGGAACGCATGGCGGAGACCGCGGCGGAGGGACGCTGGGCCCAATGGGTCGGGCGTGTGGAGGAGCGCGAGGACGGGATCGCGCCGGTGATCGCCTCGATGTTGGCGGCGACCTTCTCGGACGCGCCCTCGCCCGCGGGCGCCGTCGCGGAGGGCGAGGCGCTGGCGCCGCTTCGCCATTGGGCGGCGTTCCACACCGACGCGCCGATGCAGGTGCTGGGACGCGACGGCCATCCGGTGCGCGACGAGGAGGGCTTCCTGCCGCCGGTCCCGCTCGACCGGCGGATGTGGGCGGGCGGCCGCGTGACGCTGCACGCGCCGATCCGGGTGGGCGAGCGTTTGCAGAGGCGCTCGGAGATCCTGAAGGTCGCCGAGAAGTCCGGCGGCGCGGGCGACATGGTGTTCGTCACCATCGGCCATCGGCTGGAGGGCGAGGACGGCCTGAAGCTCGAGGAGGAGCAGGACGTCGTCTACATCGCGATGCCCACCGAATGGCGCGCGCCGAAGGCGATCCCGGCGCCGGAGGCCCCGGCCTTCGAGCATCGGCTGACGATGAGCGAGGCGCGGCTGTTCCGCTATTCGGCCGCGACGTTCAACGCGCACCGCATCCACTACGACCTGCCCTATGCCGAGGGGGTGGAGAAGTATCCGGGCCTCGTGGTGCACGGGCCCCTGCAGGCGACGCTGCTGATGGACGCGGCGACGTTGTGGAAAGGCGAGGCGCCGAGGCGCTTCCGCTATCGTGGCGTGCATCCGATGTTCCACACCCATGCGCTTCGGGTGATCGGGGTGGAGGAGGACGGGGCGCTCTCGCTCTGCACCGCCGCGCCCGCCGGGCATCAGGGGATGCAGGCCACGGCGGAATGGGACTGATGGGCGTCCTTTCGGGGATGCGGGTGGTCGAGGGCTCGGCCTTCGTCGCCGTGCCGCTGGCGGGGATGACCCTGGCGCAGATGGGCGCCGACGTGATCCGCTTCGACCGGATCGAGGGCGGGCTCGACTTCGGGCGCTGGCCGGTGACGGCGGACGGGCGCAGCCTGTTCTGGGCGGGGCTCAACAAGGGCAAGCGCTCGGTCGCGGTCGACATGAAGTCGGAGCGGGGTCGCGAGCTGGTGACCGAGATCGTCACCGCGCCGGGCGAGGATGCCGGTCTGTTCCTGACCAACCTGCGGGTGCGCGGCTGGCTGGACCACGAGACGCTGTCGCGGCGGCGCGAGGACCTGGTGATGGTCTCGTTGCTGGGCGACCGGCACGGGCGGCCGCAGGTGGACTACA
>DATFKM010000029.1:0-2238 GCA_035268645.1 Paracoccaceae bacterium
CGGCCGGGAACCGCTCGGCCGCGCTACGCAGCACCTCCCAGTGCGCGGTGGCGCGCCGGCCGTCGAGCAGCCCGGCCTCGGCCAGGAAGATCGGCCCGAAGTCGACGCCGCAGAGCGCGGCCCCCGCCCGCGCCCGCTGACGCAGCCATTGCAGCAGCGGGCGGCGCCACTCGGGCGGCTGGTCCTGCGCAGCCACCACGATCGCGAGGTCGCAGACCGGATCGTCCTCGAACGTCGCCTCGGGCGATACGGGGATCCCGACCCCGGTGTCGGACGGGGCCCGGACCGCGCCGACCAGCACGATTTCCCATGCCGGCGTGCCGAGTAGGCGGTTGACGGAGCGCAGCGGCTCGATCGCGAGAAGCGCCGAGGAGAGCGACGCTTTCGGCGCCAGGGCCAGCGCCACGCGCCGCGGCCCCGACCGGTCGAGGTCTCGGCGGATCGGATCAAGGATTGTGCGTTTCATGACAAGCACTCGCGCAATGATTCGTCCGATCGTCAACGGACGACCGCGTCCGGCCGTCGCCGCCCGCGTCGCAGGAGGATCGCCGTGACCGCACAGCCGCCCGTACGCCGCGCCCTTCCGGTCGACGCCGAACTGCGCCGCCGCGCCGCCGCGGTCGTTCCCGGCGGCCTCTGGGGCCACATGGACGTCTCGCGGATGCCCGCGGGCTATCCCCAGTTCTTCGAGCACGCCGAGGGCTGCCGCCTGCGCGACGCCGACGGCAACGAGTACGTCGACTTCATGTGCGCCTACGGGCCGATGGTCCTCGGCTACCGCGACCCGCAGGTCGAGGCGGCGGCGGCGGCGCAGGCCGCGAAGGGCGACGTGTTCGACGGCCCGGCGCCGGTGCTCGTCGACCTCGCCGAGCGCTTCGTGGAGACGGTGGCCCACGCCGACTGGGCGATGTTCCAGAAGAACGGCGCCGACGCCACGACCACCTGCGTGACGCTGGCGAGGGCCGGGACCGGGCGACGCAAGATCCTCGTGGCGAAGGGAGCCTATCACGGCGCGGTGCCGTGGTGCTCGCCCTCCGTCGCCGGCGTGACCGCCGAGGACCGGGCGCACCTGCTGGAGTACGAGTACAACGACGCCGACTCGCTGCGCGCCGCGGCCGCCGCGGCCGAGGGCGACCTCGCCGGCGTCGTCGCGACCGCCTTCCGCCACGACGTCCGCCGCGACCAGGAGCTGGCGGACCCCGCCTTCGCCCGCGCCGCGCGGGAGGTCTGCGACGCCGCCGACGCCGCGCTGATCCTCGACGACGTGCGCGCCGGCTTCCGCCTGCATCCGGCCGGCAGCTGGGAGCCGCTGGGCGTGCGTCCGGACCTCTCGGCCTTCTCGAAGGCCATCGCGAACGGCCACGCGCTCGCCGCGGTGGCCGGCACGGACCGCTGGCGCGAGGCGGCGACGCAGGTGTTCGTCACCGGCTCCTTCTGGTGCTCGGCGGTGGCGATGGCCGCCTCGCTGGCGACGCTGGAGCGCCTCGCCGCGCCAGAGGCCTCCCAGCACATGGCGGCGATGGGCGTTCGCCTGCGCGACGGGATCGACGCGCAGGCCGCGGCCCACGGCGTCTCCCTGCGCCAGAGCGGGCCGCCGCAGATGCCGCTGATCCTGTTCGACGACGATCCCGACCTCGCCAAGGGCTCGCTGTTCTGCCTCGAGGCGCTGCGGCGGGGGGTCTATCTCCACCCCTGGCACAACATGTTCCTCTCGACCGCCCACAGGCCGGAGGACGTCGACCGCGCGCTGGAGGCGACGGACGCGGCCCTCGCCGCCGTGGCGCGCGGCTTCCCGGCCGCCGCGTGAGGACGCGCCGGCCATGGCCCCGCCCCGGGCGCGCCGCGACGCGCGGACGCCCGGCCTGCGCGGCGCCGACCATCCCCACAGAGCCTGATCGCACAGGCCGTCGTCGACAGCAGAGGAGGCCTCCCATGCCGACCCTACCCACCGCGCGCCTCGCGCCCCTGGCGGCGTTCGCCGCGCTGGCCCTCGCGGCCCCGCCGCCGGCTGAGGCGCAGTCCGGCGACACGCTGGTCGTCGCCCGGGACATGGACGTCAACTCGCTCGATCCGGCGCGCGCCTTCTGCGACACCTGCCAGATCTTTCTGACGGCGACCTACGAGAAGCTGGTCGACCTCGCGCCCGACAACCGCACCATCGTGCCGATGCTGGCGGAGAGCTGGGAGGTCAACGCCGACCAGACGGAGTTCACCTTCACGCTGAACGGCGACGCCGCC
>DATFKM010000030.1:0-12342 GCA_035268645.1 Paracoccaceae bacterium
CGGCATCGTCGAGACCTCGTCCCGGCGAAGGGACGCCGGAGGACCGGGGCGGCCCGCGGTCCGGTTCGGGAGCGCCTCAGCGCATGAGGGGCGATCGGGTCAGGCGATGCGGAGGGGCTGCGTCACGCCGCCGCGCCGGCCGGGCCGGGATGCTCGAGGCTGAAGGGCCTGCCGTCGCGCCACATCCGGTGCAGCACCACGCCGAGGCGGCGGGCGACGGCCACGACGGCGCGCTTCATCCCGCGCCGCCGTGCGACCTGCCGGCCCCGGGCCTTCAGCCGGCTCTTCGTCCCGGAGTGGCGGAGCATCGCGGTCGCCGCCTGGAACGGCGCCGTCCGCGCGTTCCGGTCGCCGGCTCCGCCGATCGCCCCGACCACGTCGCGCTCGCCCGACTGCGAGCGCCGCGGCGTCAGCCCGAAGCGCGGACCGATCATCCCGGAGGACCGGAAGCGCGCGGGATCGTCGATCCCCGCCCCGAGCTGCAGCGCCACCACCGGCCCCACGCCGGGAACGGTCCTCAGGAGGCGGCGCACCTCGTGCGTCCGGGCGATCCGGCGCAGCCGGATCTCGAGCCGCGCCAGTTCGCCGCACAGCGCCGCGTGCCCGCAGCATGGAGGTCGCCATCGCCGTGAGCGTCTCGTTGCCGGCCGCCGGCTCCCCGGCCCATTCCGGCAGGCGCCGCCGCGCGACCTTGCCGAGCTTGAGCCCGAAGCCGCGGAGCAGACCCCGCATCGACAGCTCGAGCCGATCGTCGCCTTCTTCAGCGTTCGGCGGGCCCCGAGCAGCGCGCGCATCTCCTGGGCGGAGACCGACCTGCAGCGGACCGGCCGGAACCGGCCCATGCGGATAAGCTGCGCGATCCCGAGCGCGTCGCGCCGGTCGGTCTCGATCGGCATGGCCGCCGGCGCGCCCTTCACCTGGCGGGTCTCCATCGGCACCGCCGGCAAGCCGGCCTCGCACAGATGGCGGTGAAGCCACTGCGAGAGCGGGCCGGCCTCCAGACCGACGCCGACGATGTTCGGCGTCGGCCTCGCGCAGGAACGCGATCAGCGCCTCGGGCTCGCGGGCGACCTCGGCCTCCCGCACCACGGCGCCCGACTGCGCCACGACGCACGCGGCGCAACCGTCGAGCGAGAGACGTCGATGCCGACGAAGCGATCCATGAACCCGTCCTTCCTTCCGGTCACCGCCGCCGACCGGAACCGTCGGCGGCCCGAGGACGATGATCGGCCCCAAGCCGAGCATGCACCGCACGTCGGACCGGAGAGCGACTCGCCCATCACCGCATCTCTCGTCCATGAGTGCGGCGAGCTTCGGCCGGCGCGGGCGGATCCGGTCGGCGACGTGGCGCCAGGTGGGCCCCCGCCCGCTCCCGGTCGGGCTGGCCGAAGGCCCGCCGGATCGCGGCGGCGACCACGGTGTGCCGGCCGCGCGGGACATGGGCGAGAGCGTTCCTCATCCAGTGCATGCGGCGCCTCCGCCAGGTCGCCTCGAAGACGCGGGCGACGGCGGCCTCGGGGTCTGTGCGGGCGTCGGAGACGACCGGCTTCACGCCGACGAGGCCGCGCGCCTCGAGGCCCCGGAGAAACTCGGTCCGGAAGGTCTCGGCCTCCGAGGGGCCGGTTCCGAGGCCGATGATCTCACGCCGGCCGTCGGTGTTCACGGCGACGGCGATCATCGTGGCCACGCTCACGATCCGGCCTCCCTGGCGGACCTTCGGACAAGTCGCGTCGAGCCGGACGCAGGGCCGGTCGACGGTCAGCGGGCGGTTCAGGATCTCGCCGACCCGCTCGTCGATGTCCTTGCAGAGCTTCGAGACCGTGCTCTTCGAGATGCCGGAGAGCCCCATGGCGTTGGACGAACTCGTCGACCCGGCGTGTGGAGACGCCGCCGATCCCGTTCGCCGGCGGCCTCGAACCGGTGGCGGCGCGCCGGCTCACCCTGGATCGCCGCCACGAGCGCCTTCTCCGAGATCCGCCGCGGCTCGAGGAAGGCCGGGAAGCATGAGCCCTGCCGCAGCTTCGGCACGCGCGGGTTCAGCGTGCCGAGCCGGGTGTCCTCCGCGCGGTCGCGGCAGCCGTTGCGCCAGGTCGTGCGCCCCTCCGCCCGCTCGTGCCGGCCGGCGCCGACCACGCCCTCGACGTCGGTCTCCATGATCAGCCGCAGGACCGCCTCGGCGATCGAGCGGAGGACGTCCCCGTCGTCGCGCTTCTCGGGCAGCTCGGCGAGGTTCATGCCGGGCTTGGTCATCGGCGGTCCCTTCGGTGGCGGGTCGAAGTCGGCGAACTCCACCCTAACCGTACACCTCGATGCCCACCCCGCTCTCCGCCGCCGGCGCCGGCGGAAACGCCACCACCTCCGCGGACGCCACCCATGGGTCGGGGTTGCACAGGCGTTTCGTGGCGCCTGCGGGATCCGTTCATGCCGCGAGCGCCGGTCCATCGCTCCTCCGCCGCCGATCCACGCCGCGGGCGGATCTCGGACGCGCGAGCGAGGGCGGGGCCGCCCGGCGCCCGATGGTCCGCCGCCCCGGAGCGATGCGCGACGCCGGCGGCCCGGCCCGTGGCGGGCCGCCCCCCTTTGGGGCGGTCCGCGCGCGGCGCGAGCGGGGGCTTCTCCCCCCCCTGTCTGTCGGCGATGAGTTAGCCTGGGTGTCGTGGAAGGGAGCCCGTCCCCCCCGAGGGTCGAGAGCCCGCGTGGAAGCAAGGGTCCCTTCCGCGTCGATGCAGACCTGAACAGTTGCCTGGGACGGTGGCAGCCGCTCCCGCATGACCTGGACAAGAAGTCACACCATGCCGCGGACCCTCGTCGGCTGCGACCTCGCGCGCGGCTGGATCGACCTTCACCGCCTGCCCTCCGGCGTCTCCGAACGGATCGCCAACAGCCCCGACGCCGTCGACGCGACGGTCGCCGCGCCGCCGCCGGACGCGCTCGTCGTCTTCGAAGCCACCTCGGGCTGCGACGGTCTCCTGATCGCCGCGCTCGCCGCCCGCGGCCTCGCCTTCAGCCGGGTGAACCCGCGGCAGGCGCGCGAGTTCGCCCGCGCCCTCGGCGTGCTCGCCAAGACCGACCGGGTCGACGCCCGCGTCCTCGCCGAGATGGGCGCGCGCCTGCCGCTGCCGCGCACCGCGCCGAGCTCGCCCGTCCGCGCCAAGCTCGCCTGCCTCCTGCGCCGCCGCCGGCAGCTCGTCGAGATGCGCAAGGCCGAGAGGATGCGCCGCCACGACGCCGGCCGCGCCGAGATCGGACGCATGATCCGCATCCTCGGCCGGCGGATCGACGCGCTCGACGCGCTCGAGGCCGAGATCGCGGCCGCGATCGAGGGCGACCCCCATACCGCCGCCCGGGCGCGCCTGCTGCGCGCCGTGCCGGGCGTGGGGCCGACCGTGCTCGCCGTCCTGCTCGGCGAGCTGCCGGAACTCGGGCGTCTCTGCCGAAGGCGGATCGCGTCGCCCGCCGGGCTCGCGCCCCACGCCCGCGAGAGCGGCACATGGCGCGGGACGCGACGCATACGGGGTGGAAGACGGCGCGTCCGCGAGGGCCTCTACATCGCCGCGCTCAGCGCCTCGCGGAGCGTCCCGGCGCCGAAGCCGTCGCGAGACCGAATGCGAGCGGCCGGCAAGGCCCCGAAGACCGCACTCATCGCCGTCGCGCGCCAGCTCCTCGTCATGCTCAACGCGATCATCAGGACCGGACAGCCGATCAGGCTCCGAACACGGTTGCCCCCGAGCGTCGCGCCCGCCCTCGAAGGACGAGCTCAGTAGATGTATCGGATCTGCTCGGACCAGAAGCGTTCCATTCGGCGCAGCGCCGCAAGGGTCTCGGGCAGCGTCTCGGTCCCGGCGTCCGCATCGGGGGCGAGCTGCCCGGCGTGACGCGCGAAGAGTTCGGCCACCGTGTCGTGGATGAAGCGGCCCTTGTCGGTGAGGCGGATGCGCACGGAGCGGCGGTCCGCCTCCGAGCGCTGATGGTGGAGGTAGCCCGCCTCGACCATCTTCTTGAGATTGTAGCTGACGTTGGAGCCCTGGTAGTAGCCGCGGGTCTTCAGCTCCCCCGCGGTCACCTCGGCGTCGCCGATGTTGAACAGGAGCAGCGCCTGCACCGAATTGATGTCGAGCATGCCGAGCCGTTCGAACTCGTCCTTCACCACGTCGAGCAGCAGACGGTGCAGCCGCTCCACCAGCGCCAGCATTTCGAGATAGCGCGTCTCGAAGGACGGTTCCGTCCCGCTCTCGGGGCTCTTCGGTTCGACGCGCAGCGCAGCTTTGGACATGTCGCTCTCCGACCTCTCTCTCACGATTTGGAGCGAAGGTGAGGCGAAATCGCGAATGCGCGGTTAACGCCGCCGAGCCGGCGTCAGACGGCCGCGATGCCGTGGAAGCGCCGCAGCGCCTCGAGCGCGGGGCGGTGCGCCTCGGGCGCCGGCGCGGCGCCCGAGATCCAGCGATAGAGATCCGAGTCGGCCTCGGCGATCATCGCCTCGAAGGCGTCGAGGTCGGCGGCCGCGTCGCCGGCCAGAAGCGCGTCGGCGTAGGGGCCGAGCAGCAGGTCCATCTCCTTGGTGCCGCGCCGCCAGCAGCGGATCTTCAGGCGGCGGAGGCGCAGCCCGGCGGCGTCGGCCGCGGTGCCGGTTTCGGTCATGTCTCGTCCTCGTTCCAGAGCCAGGCGGCCCCGCGCACGCCGGAGGCGTCGCCGTGCCGGTTGAGCCGGATGGCGGTGGCCGCCACGTCGGAGAAGATGTGCGGGCGCGCCGCGTCGGCCAGCCCCTGCGGCAGATCGGGCAGGTTCGAGAGCCCGCCGCCGAGCACGATCACGTCCGGATCGAGCACGTTGATCACGCCGGCGAGGCTGCGCCCCAGCCGCTCGGTCAGCCGCGCGACGCAGGCCTCGGCCACCGGGTCGCCGGCGGCGGCGAGGTCCGCGATCTCCGCGGCGGAGGGGGCCTGGCCCTCGCCGGCGCCCACCGCCGCCGCGAACTCGCGGCCGAGCGCCGGGCCGGCGCACCAGGTCTCGACGCAGCCGCGCCGACCGCACCAGCAGAGCGGGCCGGGCCGCTCCGCGTCGGTCGGGTTCGGCAGCGGCGTGTGGCCCCATTCCCCGGCGATGCCGTTGCGCCCGATCAGCACCCGCCCGCGCACGACGACGCCGCCGCCGACGCCGGTGCCCGTGATCACGCCGAACACGACCGCCGCGCCGGCGCCGGCGCCGTCCCGCGCCTCGGACAGCGCGAAGCAGTTGGCGTCGTTGGCGACGCGGACCGGGCGGCCGAAGGCCTCGGCGAGATCCGCGTCGAAGCGGCGGCCGTTGAGCCAGACCGAGTTGGCGTTGCGCACCCGCCCCGTTCCGGGCGAGAGCGAGCCGGGGATGCCGACGCCGAGGCCGCCGGCCGGCGCGCCGCCCGCCTCGGCCTCGATCTCGCGGGCGAGCGCGACCACGGCACGCACGGTGCCGTCGTAGTCGTGGCGCGGCGTCGGCACGCGGCGGCGCGCGAGCGTCTCGCCGCCCGGGCCGAGGGCGATACCCTCGATCTTGGTGCCGCCGAGGTCGATGCCGAGGCGTCCGGCGCTCATGCCGCGCCCCTCAGCCCGTCCCGAGCGAGCGCAGGCGCTTCTCGACCCGCCCGAGCCGTTCGGTCAGGCGGGACTGGGCGAGCCTGATCTCGCGCAGCTCGGCGATCAGCGAGCGGGCCTCGGCGTTCTCGCTCTCGGCCGGCGTCGGGGCGCCCTCGCCCTCGCCGGTCAGCAGCCACACGATGGAGACGTTGAGGAGGCCGGCGAGCATCTGCAGCTTGTTCGCCCTCGGCTCGGCGCGGTCGGCCTCCCAGTTCTGCACGCTGCCGAGGCGCACGCCGAGGCGGGAGGCGAGCTGGGACTGGGTGAGGCCGAGCCCCTCCCGCGCGGCGGCGAGCCGGTCGCCGAAGGTCGCGGTCTCATCGCTGAACCAGTCGTCGGTCATCTGCGGCGGTCCTCCCGTGTCGCGCCCGGCCTGCGATCCCGTGGCGTCCCGGCGGCATGCTCGCACGCTCTCGCTCCGGTTGGAACCGGGCGGGCGCCGGTTCCGGACCGTCCATCCGGTTTCCGGCTGGGCGGCGGCCGCCCTTCGCCGGCGGTGTCGCGGCCGCCCTTCGGCGGCATTGTGGCGGCCGCCCTTCGGCGGCGATGTGGCGGCCGCCCTTCGGCGGCGAGGGGCGCCGCGCCGGGCGGCGCGCCGTCCGTCCGGCGGATCGGACGCCTTGCGGGCGCGACGCGCCGGGCGTAATCCGGACCCGACCGGACAAGGGAGCATCCGCCATGGCCTTTCTCGCCGACAGCCTTTCCCGCGTGAAACCCTCCGCCACCATCGCCGTCACCAACAAGGCGCGCGAGCTGAAGGCGGCGGGGCGCGACGTCATCGGCCTCGGGGCCGGGGAGCCCGACTTCGACACGCCGGAGAACGTGAAGGCGGCGGCGAAGGCGGCGATCGACCGTGGCGAGACCAAGTACACCGCGGTCGACGGCATCCCCGAGCTGAAGGCGGCGATCGTCGAGAAGTTCCGGCGCGAGAACGGGCTCGACTACACCACCGAGCAGGTGAGCGTCGGCACCGGCGGCAAGCAGGTGCTCTACAACGCCCTGATGGCGACGCTGAACCCCGGCGACGAGGTGGTGATCCCCGCGCCCTACTGGGTGAGCTATCCGGACATGGTGCTGCTCGCCGGCGGCGAGCCGGTGGCGGTGGAGGCCGGCATCGAGACCGGCTTCAAGATCACGCCCGACCAGCTCGAGGCCGCGATCACCGAGCGCACCAAGTGGTTCGTGTTCAACTCCCCCTCCAACCCCTCCGGCGCGGGCTATTCGCGCGAGGAGCTGAAGGGGCTGACCGACGTGCTGATGCGCCATCCCCACGTCTGGGTGATGACCGACGACATGTACGAGCACATCGCGTATCCCCCGTTCGAGTTCTGCACGCCGGCCGAGGTCGAGCCGGCGCTGAAGGACCGCACGCTGACCGTCAACGGCGTCTCCAAGGCCTATTCGATGACGGGCTGGCGGATCGGCTACTGCGCCGGGCCGGAGGCGCTGATCGTCGCCATGCGCAAGATCCAGTCGCAGTCGACCTCGAACCCCTGCTCGATCAGCCAGTGGGCGGCGGTGGAGGCGCTGACCGGCCCGCAGGACTATGTCGAGGAGAGCCGCGAGGCGTTCCGCCGGCGGCGCGACCTCGTGGTCTCGGCGCTGAACCAGTGCGAGGGGATCGAGTGTCCGACGCCGGAGGGGGCGTTCTACGTCTACCCCTCGATCAAGGCGCTGATCGGCCGGACGACGCCGGACGGCAAGGTCGTCGAGACCGACGAGGATTTCGTCTCCGCCCTGCTGGAGACCGAGGGCGTCGCGGTGGTGCAGGGCGCGGCCTTCGGCGCCTCGCCCTGCTTCCGGATCAGCTACGCGACCTCGGACGAGGCCCTCGAGGAGGCCTGCGCGCGGATCCGCCGGTTCTGCGGGTCGCTGACGCCGGCTTGACGGTTCGTTAAGGACTGCCGCGCCATCCCGTTCGCCGAACGCGAAGGAGGGACGGGATGACGCGGCTGCTGCAGGAGGACGGCGAGGCCGTCCATCTCGGGGATCTCCTGGTCCTGAACAACACCTGGGGGCGGCGGGATCTCGTCTCGGGCGTCGACTACGTGCAGACGGCCATGGTGGAGGCGACGCTCTCGGACGGCGTGCGGTTCGAGTGGGTCTGGCCGGAGGTCGAGCCGCAGCGGGTGCTGGCCTATCCGGAACTCATCGCCGGGCGCTCGCCGTGGCGGGAGGGGCCGTCGCACGCCGCCCTTCCCGTGCCGCTCGACGCCGCGCTCGACGGGCTGACGGCGGAGATCGCCGCGGCGCGCGAGGGCGAGGGCTTCAACGTCGCGCTCGATCTCTGGCTGACCACGGACCCGGAAGGCGGGGCCGGGTCGATCACGCACGAGGTCATGATCTGGCTCTCCCGCGGGGAGGCGCGGCCGGCGGGGACGCCGGTCGACGAGGTCGCGATCGGCGGCGTCGACTGGGAGCTCCGGATCAAGGACGCCCCGCACGGCGGCGGCTGGAACTACTCGGCGCTGGTCGCCCGGACGGAGACGCTGGAGGGCGCGTTCGATCTCGGCGCCATGCTGGGCGAACTCGACGCGCGCGCGCCCTTCGGCGACGGGCTCTGGCTGACGACGGTGGAGATCGGCGCCGAGATCGTCGGCGGCGCCGGATCCTGGACCGCGACGCGCTTCGACGTCTCCGCCGCCGCGGTCGAGGGCGGCGAGGGCGCGGACGTGCTGATCGGCGGCGCCTCGGGCGATTTCCTGCGCGGCCGCGGGGGCGACGACCGCCTGGAGGGCGGGGCGGGGCCCGACCGCCTCGACGGCGGCTGGGGGGCGGACGTCCTGATCGGCGGACCCGGCGTGGACCGGCTCTCGGGCGGCCCCGGGGACGACGTGCTGCGCGGCCACGACGGCGACGACCGGGTCGCCGGCGGCGTCGGGGCGGACCGGCTCTACGGCGGCGGCGGCGTCGACCGGATCGAGGGCGGCGCCGACGGCGACTCGCTGCACGGCGGCGCGCTCGGCGACCGGCTGGAGGGGGACGCGGGCGACGATCTCCTGGTCGGCGACCTCGGATCCGACGCGCTCTACGGCGGTTCGGGCGACGACGGCCTCTACGGCGGCGCGGGGGACGACCGGCTCTCGGGCGGTTCCGGGACGAACCGGCTCTCCGGGGCGGAGGGCGCGGACGTCTTCGTGCTGTCGCCCGACGGGCTCGCGCGGATCGCCGATTTCGAGCCGGGGACGGACCGGATAGACGTCGCCCGCTTCGGAGGCGGCCTCGAGGCGATCATGTGGCGGGAGACGCGCGAGGGCGCGGCGCTCGACGTAGAGGGCGAGGTCCGGGCGGTGCTGCCGGGTCTGACGACGGCGGAGGCGGAGACGGCCGATCTGGTGTTCTGACGGACCCCGCGGCCGGACCGCGACGCGCCCCCCGACGGGGCCGGGCGGACGCCCGAAACCGTCCGCGTGACGGAGGAACGAAACCCGAACGGCGGCTCCCGCCAGGACCGCGGACGAAACCGGGACCGGCCGTCTCGCGAACCCTCCTCTAGCTGACGACCCGGCGCCAGAGGGGTCGCACCCGGAGGAAGCCGCGATAGGCGAGCTCCAGGCCTTGGCGGAACGGCGTGCGGTCCAGCACCCGCGCGAGCGGCGCGAGGCGCGGATTGCGCCGCCAGACCGCGAGGAAGGCGGCGGCGCCGGAGACCAGCGCGCCGTCGGCCCGGCGGGCGTGGAACCGGGCGAGGGCGGCGTCGCGCTCCAGGTCCGGGGCGTCGAAGCCCGCGGCGGAGACGTCGCGCCAGTCGATCCGGTCCATCCCCTCCAGGCGGCGATAGGTCGAGATCTCGCGCCGACAGAGCGGGCAGGCGCCGTCGTAGAACACCTCCGTCGCGGCGGCGGGATCGGCGGGGCGGGCTTCGGCGGTCGCGTGGGTCATCCCCTCGAAGTAGTGGGCACGGCCTCGAAGACGAGAGGGGCGCGGCGCGAGAGCGCGGGGCGTCGTCCGATGCGACCCGGACGCTAGCTGACCCTCGATCGCAACGGAGGATCGCCCGATGGAGACCGAGCCGAAGCTGTTTCCCGACGCGCTCCAGACCGAGTGGACGCCGACCCGCGCCGCGGGCCTGGCGCGGTTGCAGGGGTTCGCGCCGCGGATGGGACGCTACGGCGGCGCGCGCAATCACGACCTCGGCCCCGGCGATCGCTCCAACGTCTCCATGCTCTCGCCCTGGCTGCGGCGGCGGATGGTGACGGAGCGCGAGGCGGTCGAGACCGCGCTGGGGCGCTTCGCGCCCTCGACGGTGGAGAAGTTCGTGCAGGAGGTGCTCTGGCGAACCTACTTCAAGGGCTGGCTCGAACACCGGCCTTCGGTCTGGACGGACTACGTGGCCGGCGTGCCGCGGGATCTCGACGCCCTTGCCGGATCCGAGGCGCTGCGACTGAGCGAGGCCGAGGCGGGCGCGACGGGACTCGCACCCTTCGACGCCTGGGCGCGGGAGCTGGTCGGGACGGGATATCTGCACAACCACGCGCGGATGTGGTTCGCCTCCATCTGGATCTTCACGCTCGGGCTGCCCTGGCGCCTCGGCGCGGCCTTTTTCCTGCGACATCTGCGCGACGCCGATCCGGCCTCCAACACCTGCTCCTGGCGCTGGGTGGCAGGACTTCACACGCCGGGGAAGCACTATGTCGCAAGAAGCTCGAACATAACCAAATATACCGGAGGGCGGTTCGGCGCCGTGCACGGTCTCGCCAAGGAACCCGCGCCGCTGGACGAGGGCGTGTCGCCGCCGAAGCGGGCTCTGCGGGCGCCGGCGCGGCCGCTCTTCGAGGCGCCGACGGCGCTGCTGATCCTCGAGGAGGACTGCCGGCTGGAGGAGGATCTGCCGGTCGGGCGGGCCGTCGCCACGGGCACGCTGGCGCTGTCGCATCTGAGGGACGCGGCGGGGGCCTCGCCTGCGGCGACCGCGTTCGAGGTCGGGGCCCTGGCGGACGCGGCCTCGCGGGCGGAGACGGCGGGCGCGCCGACGGCCTCGTCGCTCACGGCGACGCCGGAGGCGCTGGCGGCCTGGGCTCGGGACGCCGGCGCCGAGCGGATCGCCACGGGCTTCGTGCCGACGGGCTGGGCGAGGGATTTCCTCGACCGCTGTGCCCCGGCCTTCGAGGCCGCCGGCCTGACGCTGGAGGAGCGCCGCCGCGACTGGGACGCCGCCTTCCACCCCCATGCGACGGCTGGGTTCTTCAAGGTGAAGAAGGCGATCCCGGGCACGTTGCGCGCCCTGGGTCTGCCGGCCTGACGGCGGCGACCGGGCGCCCCCTCGCGCCGCCCTCGGGCGGCGCGGCGCCGGAAAGGGGGGTCGATCCCCCCTTCCGGCGCGCGCCCCTCTCGGGAAACGCCGCGTTGCGCGGGGGCTCCCCGCTGCTAGGCTGAGCGGCGCGAGGGGCTTGCGGGAGGGCGCGCATGGATCGGCCGAGCTTCACCGTCGGCATCGAGGAGGAATATCTCGTGGTCGACGCGGAGACCCGCGACCTCGTGCGCACGCCCGACCCCGGCTTCCTCGAGGCCTGCGAAGCGCAGGCGGGCGAACGGGTGACGCCGGAATACCTGCAATGCCAGGTCGAGGTCGGCACCCGCCCTCACGAGAGCGTCGGCGCGGCGGTGGACGAGCTGAGGGCGCTGCGCCGGGGTCTCGCAGAAGCGGCGGACGGCTTCGGCTACAGGGTGATCGCGGCCTCCACACATCCCTTCGCCAAATGGCGCCGGCAGACCCACACCCGCAAGGCGCGCTACGACGCGCTGCGCTCGGATCTCGGGCAGACGGTGCGGCGGCTGCTGATCTGCGGCTGTCACGTCCATGTCGGAATCGAGGACGAGGACCTGCGCGTCGACCTGATGAACCAGGTCGCCTATTTTCTGCCGCATCTGCTTGCGCTGTCCTGTTCCTCGCCGTTCTGGGAGGGGGAGGACACCGGGCTCGCCTCCTACCGGTTGACGGTGTTCGACGCTCTGCCCCGCACCGGGCTGCCGGATCAGCTGCATTCCTGGTCGGAATACCGCCGCCTCGCCGACCAGCTGATCGCGGCCGGCTGCATCGAGGACGCGACGCGGATCTGGTGGGACGTCCGTCCCTCGGACAAGTTCCCGACGCTGGAGCAGCGCGTGACGGACGTGTGCAGCCGGGTGCGCGACGCGGGCGCGATCGCGGCGGTCTATCAGTGCCTGCTCGCCTATCTCTTCCGGCTGCGCAGCCGGAACCAGCGCTGGCGGCTTTATCCGACGACCCTCGTCGCCGAGAACCGCTGGCGCGCGCAGCGTTACGGCGCGCGGGGCGAGCTGGTCGATCACGGTCGCCGGCGGATGGCGCCGATCGCCGACCTGGTCGAGGAGGTCATCGAGCTCGTCAGCCCCGAGGCGGAGGTGCTGGGCTGCCGGACGGAGCTGCTGCACGCCCGCGCCATCGCGCGCGAGGGCGGCTCGGCCGAGCGCCAACGGGCCGCCTATGCCGCGGCGCGCGAGGCGGGCGCCGATTCCGACGCGGCGATGCGGGCCGTGGTCGACCGGCTGGCCGAGGAGTTCCTCGAGACCTGATCGCCCCTTCCGTGGCGGCGACGGGCGCGGCATGATCGCCCGAGGCCCGGGCCGCCGCGCGGCGGGCGCCAGGGCCGCAGGTCACGCCGCGACGGGAGAGAGACGCGATGAGCGAGGCGCGAGGCGAGGCGGACGCGGCCAAGCCGCGGCCGAGACCGATGCCCGAGGTGCGGGCGATCGGCTTCGACGATCTCGG
>DATFKM010000031.1:0-6330 GCA_035268645.1 Paracoccaceae bacterium
GTCGAGATACGGGTTCGCCGCCGCCGGCGCCGCCGCGAAGGCGAACGGCGCCGCCAGCAGAAGGCGACGGAGGGCGTGGCGGGGGCGTCGGGGGGAACGGCTCATGCCCCCCTTCTGCCGCAGGATCGCGGCGCCGGAAAGGCGCCCGCGAGGGCGCGGCATTGACATGACGTTACGGAAGTTTGGGCACGCCGCGCTTGATCGGAAGGCTTCGAACCCGTATGTGCCCCTCTCACAGGGTCGCCGATCCCAACCTCGACGGGGCGGAGCTTTAACCGGCTTACCGCAGACAGGGGGGGCGCTAAGGGGCCGCTGGGTTTCATCACTGGTAGGGGAGGAGGCGTCATGCACGACGGTTCCCTCTTCCGACTGGGGACGGACCTGGAGACAGGCGCCACCCACGAGGAAGCTCGAACGAGCGGCCGCGAGGCCTTTTTCGTCATCGACGGCGACAAGGGCGCAGCCCGCGACGTGTTCGACGAGACGCGCGACGATCACTTCATCCGCCGCGACGGCAAGGTGTTCGCCGGCACCCACCTCATCATCGAGGTGGTGGACGGCGAAGGGCTCGACGATCAGGCGCGCATCGAGACGGCGTTCCGCGACTGCGTGGACGAGTGCGGGGCGACGCTCCTGCACATTCACACCCACAAGTTCTCGCCGCAGGGCGTGAGCGGCGTCGCGGTGCTGGCCGAAAGCCACATCTCGGTCCACACTTGGCCCGAGATCGGCTACGGCGCCTTCGACGTCTTCATGTGCGGCGACGCCGAGCCGTGGAAGGCGGTCGAGGTCCTGCGCCGCGCCTTCGACGCCGGCGAGGTCCGCGTGCGCGAACTGCTCCGCGGCGAGGAGGTCGTGGCGTCCCGCCTCTGAGCTAAGCCCGACCCGACCGACGAAAGCGACGGCCGGCGCCCCCGAAGGCGCCGGCCGTCGCAGTTCCGGCGTCGCGCCGTCGCGCGGATCGACCCCGCCCGAGGCGACGCGGCCAAGGCCCGCCGAACCGGCGTCGACCCGCGCGACCGCGCCGCCGGAACCCGATCTTCGGCGGCGCGTATATGTCATGCTCGAAATGGCGTGACCGGCCGGGCGCCGGCCCGTCGACGAAGCGGTCGGGGACAGCCATGCCAGAGGTCGAGCTTCGCTTCGCGGTCCTGCCCCTCGCGGCCGACGACGCGCGGCCGAACGAATTCTCGGGCGCCATGGCGCCGCATCCGCTGATCCGTCAGGAAATGCCCTACGGTCCGCGATACACGATCTACAACCGCCGGCTGACGGCGATGTCGATGACCGAAGGCTCGGCGGACGACGCCTACTGGAAGCTCCGCCGCCAGGCGATCCTGCGCCATACCGGCGAACTGCCCATCGAAGTGCGCGGCCCGGATGCGGAGGCGCTGCTGAACCGCGTCTTCACCCGCGACGTCGCCCGCCTCCGCGTGGGCCGCTGCAGCTATCAGATCGCCTGCTACCGGGACGGGGGCATGATCCTCGACGGCATCCTCGTGCGCCTCGCGCCCGACCGCTTCTGGTACGGGCAGGCCGACGGCGACCTGACCGACTGGCTCCGCGCCCACGCCGCCGGCATGGCGGTGGAGATCTTCGATCCGGATGTCTGGATCAGCCAGGTGCAGGGTCCGGACTCGCTCCGGATCCTCGAGGCCGCCGTCGACGCCGCCCCGCCCCGGCCGTTCCGATACTTCGACGCCGCGCACGTCTCCATCGCCGGCCAGCCGGTCGTCGTCACCCGCTCCGGCTTCACCAACGAGCTGGGCTGGGAGGTCTATCTCAGGCCCGACATCGACGCGACCGCGGTGGGCGAACGCCTGCTCGAGGCCGGCGCGCCCTACGGCATGACGCCCGTCGCGATCGGCGGCGCCCGGCGCATCGAGGCGGGGCTGCTCAACGCCGGCTCCGACTTCGACGAGACGACGACCCCCTTCGCGGCGGGCCTCGGCGCCATGGTGGACCTCGAAAAGCCCGACTTCGTCGGCAAGGCGGCGCTTCGCGACGCCGACCGGCGGCCCAGGACCTGGGGGCTGCGCGTCCCCGGCGACGTCGCCCGCCTCGGCCGCAGCCTGAGCCGGGACGGCGTGACGGCGGGGCGCGTCTGCTCGACGGCGTGGTCCCCGTTCCAGCGATGCGGCGTGGCGATCGTGCGGCTCGACGATCCCGAACTCGGGCCGGGCACGGTGCTCGAGGTCGCGTGCCACGATGACGAGAGCCGCCCCGCGGAGACCTGCGAGCTGCCGATGTACGACCGGGGCCGCGAGATCCCGCGCGGCAAGCGCGTGGAGATCCCCGAGCCGCCCGCCCCGGCCGAGGTCGACTGAGGGCGCGCGTCGGCCCCGGCCCTTCCCGACGAACGCACCGGCCGCCGCGCCGCCGCGCGGCTCCGCACGGCCGAGGCGACCCGGCCCCGCGCCCCGCCTTCGGGGCCGGTCGCGAGCGCGCCGTGTCGCGGCCCTTCACCCGATCGCAACCCCGCCCCCGCATCCTCTCCGGCCGCGCGCGGGCGCCCCGTCGCGGGACAGCTCCGAGATCCCCGCCCCCGCCCCGCGTCCGACGCCGTCGGCACGAACGCCCGACCGGCGCGGCACGAAACGCGGACGAAAGGCCGACCGACGGCGCATGAAAGGCCGACGAATGTCCGACGGATGGCATACGAATGCCCGACGCCTTGCGCACGCGCGCGGCACGGACGCCCGACGTCCGCGGCACCAATGCGGGACCGCTTCGGCGCCCCTCGCCCGCTCGGCGCGGTTGCGGCGCCGCCCGCGGCCCGCTAACCCCAAGCGGACCGCGATCCCGCCGCCGAAAGGAGACGCCATGTCCGCCGAGCCCCGCGCCCTCCCGGGCTGGACCGTCGAGACCCTGCACGAGGACCACGCCCAGGCCCTGCGCGAGGCCGTCGTGCTCTACGACAGCGAGACCGCGCACCAGCGCCTCCGGGTGTTCCGCAACCCCACCTTCGGGCGCATCCTCACCCTCGACGGCGTCGTGCAGCTGACCGAGGCGGACGAGTTCATCTACCACGAGATGCTGACCCACGTGCCGATCCTCGCCCACGGCGCGGCGAAACGGGTCCTGATCGTCGGCGGCGGCGACGGCGGCATGGCGCGCGAGGCGCTCCGCCACGCATCGGTCGAGCACGTCACCATGGTCGAGATCGACGCCGGCGTGGTCGAGTTCTCCAAGACCTACCTGCCCGGCGTCTCCGCCGGCGCCTTCGAGGACCCGCGGCTCGAGCTGGTGATCGCCGACGGCGCCGAGTTCGTGAAGCGGGAGGGCGAGGGCTACGACGTGATGATCGTCGATTCCACCGACCCGATCGGCCCCGGCGAGGTCCTCTTCACCGAGACCTTCTACGGCCACGCCAAGCGCCGGCTGAACCCCGGCGGCATCCTCGTCACCCAGAACGGCGTGCCCTTCCTGCAGGGCGGGGAGCTGACGGACACGCTCCGCGCCTTCAAGGCGCTGTTCTCCGACTGGAGCTGCTATCTCGCCACCGTGCCCACCTACGCCGGCGGCCCGATGGCCTTCGGCTGGGGCGCCGACGGCGACGCGCGCGCGATCGATCTCGAGACGTTGAAGGCCCGCTTCGCCGCCTCCGGCCTCGCGACGCGCTACTACACGCCGGAGGTGCATCTCGCGGCCTTCGCCCTGCCCGGCTACGTCGCCCGCCTGCTGCCCTGAGCCTCGGAACCGCCCGCCCGCCCCGGGCCGTTCCCCACGCTTGCCGACCCCGCGCGAATCGCTGACGCTGAGAAGCGCGACCCCGGCCTCTGGGCCGCGGCGAAGCGCCCGGAACGGGCCTCGGGGAGGATCATGGCGGGCTTCGGCGACGCCTTCGCTCAGGCGGCTGGACTGGCCCTGGGGCTGGACGGCGAACTGTTGGGGATCGTCGGTCTCTCCCTCGCCGTCAGCCTCTCGGCCACGGCCCTCGCCTGCCTCGTCGGCCTGCCGCTCGGGGCGCTCCTCGCAGTGACCCGCTTTCCGGGCCGCAGCGCGGCCGTCGCCGTCCTCAACGCGCTGATGGGCCTGCCGCCCGTCGTGGTCGGCCTCTCGGTCTACCTGCTCGTCTCGGCCTCCGGGCCGCTCGGTCCGCTCCGCCTTCTCTACACGCCCGCGGCGATGATCCTCGCCCAGGCGATCCTCGTGACGCCCATCGTCGCCGCCCTGACGCGCGAGACCGTCGCCGCGCTCGACGCCGAATACGACGAATACCTCCGGACCCTCGACGCCGGCCCCCTGTTCCGCGTCGGCACGCTGCTCTGGGACGGGCGCTTCGCGCTCACCACCGCCGCGCTCGCGGGGCTCGGCCGCGCGCTGGCGGAGGTCGGCGCGGTGATGATCGTCGGCGGCAACATCGCCCACTCCACCCGGGTGATGACCACCGCCATAGCCCTCGAGACCTCGAAGGGCGAGCTCGCCATGGCGCTCGCCCTCGGCGCGATCCTGGTGACGCTCTCGCTCGCCGTCACCGCCGCCGTCACCGGCGTGCGCCTCCGGGCCGAGGCGGCGGCCCATGCCTGAGGCGCCGGACGGACCGCGCATCCTATCGTTCCCGCGCCATGCGGACGCGGCGCCGCCGCGCCCGGCGCTGGAGGCGGTGCGGGTCACGCGCGGGCGCCGGGCGGTGCTGGACGGCCTGACCCTGCGCCTGCCCGGCGCCGGCGTCACCGCGCTGATGGGCCCGAACGGCGCGGGCAAGAGCCTCACGCTCCGCGTCCTCGCCGGGCTGATCCGCCCGGAGACGGGGGCCGTGCGGCGCACCCCGCGGGAGACCGCGCTGGTGTTCCAGCGCCCGGTCCTGCTGCGCCGCTCGGTCGCCGGCAATCTCGACCATGCCCTCCGCGCCGCGGGCCTCGCGCGGCGCGTGCGCCGCGAGCGGACGGAGGAACTTCTCGCCCTCGGCGGGCTCGAGGCGCTGCAGAGCCGGCCCGCCCGCGCCCTCTCCGGCGGCGAGGCGCAGCGCCTCGCCCTCGTCCGCGCCCTCGCCGGAAGGCCGCGGCTGCTGCTGCTCGACGAGCCGACGGCGAGCCTCGATCCGCGCGCCACGGCGGCCATCGAGTCCATCGTCGCGCGCTGCGCGGCCGAGGGGGTGGAGGTCGTGCTCGTCACCCACGACCGCGGCCAGGCCGCCCGCCTCGCCGACCGCGTCGCCTTCCTGCACCAAGGCCGCGTGGCCGAGGCCGGTCCCGCCGCCCGGATCCTGCGCCATCCGAGTTCCGAGGCCGCCGTCGCCTACCTCGAAGGGCGGCTCCTGATATGATCCGCGACGCCCTCGCCGCGCTCCTGCTCGTCGCCGGCCCGGCGGCCGCCGCCGAGTCGATCGTCGTGCAGAGCACCACCTCGACCGCCAGTTCGGGCCTCTACGACTGGCTGCTGCCGAAATTCGAGGCGGCGACCGGAATCGAAGCCCGCGTGGTCGCCGTCGGCACCGGGCAGGCGCTGAAGAACGCCCGCAACTGCGACGGCGACGTGGTCCTCGTGCACGCCCGCGCGGCAGAGGAACGCTTCGTGGCCGAAGGCTGGGGCGTCGCGCGCCACGACGTGATGTACAACGACTTCGTGCTGGTCGGCCCGGCGCACGATCCCGCGGGGATCGAGGGGATGCAGGACGCCCCCGCCGCCCTCGCGACGATCGCCGAGGCGGCGCCGCCCTTCGCCTCCCGCGGCGACGACAGCGGCACCCACAGGAGGGAGCGCGCGCTCTGGTCCGCGGCGGGCGTCGACCCTTCGGGCGCGTCGGGAACCTGGTACCGCGAGACCGGCTCGGGCATGGGCGCGACGCTCAACGTCGCCGTCGGCATGGACGCCTACGCGCTGACCGACCGGGCCACCTGGCTCGCCTTCGGCAACAAGGGCACGCACAAGGTCATGGTCGAAGAGGATCCGGCGCTGTTCAATCCCTACGGCGTGATCGCGGTGAATCCCGAGCGCTGCCCGACCGTGCGGGCCGAGGCGGCGCAGCGCTTCGTCGACTGGCTGATCTCGCCCGAGGGTCAGAACGCCATCGCCGCCTATCGCCGCTACGGCCGGCAACTCTTCTTCCCCGGCGCGGCGGACTGAGGGCCCGCCGGGCGGCGCCGAGGGCCGCTCACTCGACGTCGCCGCCCGGCGCCGGATCATCGGGGCGGAGCCGGCGCTCCGCGCCGGCCGCCGCCGTCCAGAGCGTCGCCGCGGCGACCACCGGCAGATCGTCCCGGCCCGCGGCCTCGGCCGCCACCGCGAGGATCGAGGCGGCCGCCACCGCCCGAGCCGCCGCCTCGGCCGGGCTGCGGCCCGCCAGCGTCTCGGCCAGGATCACGGCGGCCACGAAGTCCCCCGCCC
>DATFKM010000032.1:0-13934 GCA_035268645.1 Paracoccaceae bacterium
ATGTACTGCATCGTGTCGTAGATCGAGAGGCCCGACGTCACCACTCCCCCGGGGGAGTTGATGTACATCGCGATCTCCTTCTTGGGGTTCTCCGCCTCGAGGAACAGCAGCTGCGCCACGATCAGCGTCGACATCCCGTCATGCACCGGGCCGGACACGAAGATGATCCGCTCCTTCAGAAGGCGCGAAAAGATGTCGTAGGCGCGCTCGCCCCGCGCGGTCTGCTCGACCACCATGGGCACGAGGGTGTTCATGTAGTGCTCGACGGGGTCGCGATCGCGCATGTCGGGGAGCCTCGTTCCGGTCCGGAGGGTGTAGCCTGTCGCCCTTGTCCTATGTGCTGCACCGGGCGCCTTCAAGGGCGCCCGGACGACGCGGGCGCCGCGGCGCGGCCCGCCCGTCACGCCGCTCCGGAACGCAGGCGGCCCGCCCGTCGCCGGAGCGGGCCGCGTCGCGGAGCGGGCGGCGTCAGCCCGGCGCCTCGTCCATCGCCTCGAGCTCGGACTGCAGCTCGTCCTTGGTCATCGGCTTGTCCTCGACCTGCGCGAGCTCGAGCAGATAGTCGACCACCTTCTCCTCGAAGATCGGCGCGCGGATCTGCTGCAGCGCGCCCTCGTTCTGACGGACGTAGTCGAAGAACGCCTTCTCCGGCACGCCCATCTGGCGCGCCCGCGACATGATCGACTGGTTGATCTCCTGATCCGTCACCGCGATGTCGTTGCGCGAGCCGACCTCCGCCAGGAACAGCCCCAGGCGCACCCGCCGCTCGGCGAGCTTGACCTGCTCCTCCGTGGGCTCGATCTCCGGGTGGTCGTGGCCCTGATGCTCGGGGTTCTCCTCGTGCCACATCTGGTGCGCGATCTGCTTGGCCTCGACGTCCACCAGCGTCGGCGGCAGCTCGAAGCTCACCAACTCGTCGATCGCGTCCAGAAGCCGGCGCTTGGCCACCTGCCGCGCGGCGGAGCGGTACTCCTCGGCCAGCCGCTCGCGGATCTGGCTCTTGAGCGACTCGAGGTCCTCCGCCCCGTAGCGCTGCGCCAGCGCGTCGTCGATCTCGGCGGCCTTCGGCTTGCGGACCTCCTTGACCGTCACGTCGAACACCGCCGCCTGCCCGGCGAGCTGCTCGGCCTGGTAGTCCTCGGGGAAGGCGACCTCGACCGCCTTCTCGTCGCCGGCCGAAAGCCCGACCAGCTGCGGCTCGAAGCCCGGGATGAACTGGCCCGAGCCGATCACCAGCGGGAAGTCGTCCGCCGCGCCGCCCTCGAAGGGCTCGCCCTCCAGCTTGCCGACGAAGTCGACGACGATCTGGTCGCCCTCCTCGGCCGCGCCTTCCTTCTCCTCGAAGTCCTGCGCGTTCTCGGCGAGGTTGCCGAGCGCCTCCTCGACCGCGCCGTCCTCGACCTCGACCACCGGTCGCTCGATCGTGATCGACGAGACGTCCGCCTCCGGCACCTCCGGCAGCTTCTCGTAGCTGATCTCGATCTTCAGGTCCTCGGACTCGTCGATCTCCTCGTTGGCGATCTTGACGTCCGGCTGCAGCGCCGGACGGTCGCCGGTGTCCTCGAAGTGCTTGCGCACGGCCCCGTCGACCGTCTCCTGCACGACCTCGCCGAGGATCGACTTGCCGAACATCTTCTTGAGCAGCGGCAGCGGGGCCTTGCCCTTGCGGAAGCCCTTCATCTGGACGTCCGCGCGCGCGGCCTCGAGCTTGGCGTTCATCTTCTCCGCCAGCGCCTCGGCCGGCAGGGTCAGCGCGTAGGCGCGCTCCAGACCCTCGGACTTCGTCTCCACGACCTGCATTCGGTTTCCCCGGTCCTCTGTCCTGTCAGCGTCCGCGGGCCGGCCCCTGGTGCGGGCGGAGGGACTTGAACCCCCACGCCTTGCGGCACGAGAACCTAAATCTCGCGTGTCTGCCAGTTCCACCACGCCCGCGGCGCCCGCCGCCGGAGACGCCCCCGACGCGGATCGGCAGGGACGTAACAGGCTCTCCGGGGCGGCGCGAGTCGAAATTGCGCGCAAACCCGGCCTTGAAACCGGGCCGCCGCGGGCAGACCTTGCGCGGCGGCGCACTCCCCGCCGCGACGCCACGGAACCCCGCATGCCGGACGCCGACCGCCAAGCCGAGATCGCAGAAGCCGACCGCCGCGGCGCGCGCCTGCGCACCGGCGCGCTCGTCGTCATCGCCGTGGGCGTCGTGCTCGTGATGCTGCGGGAGGCGAGCTTCATCCTCTCCGCGCTCGTCGTCGCCACGATCCTGTTCAGCCTCGCCAGCGACGCCATCGCCGCCGTGGCGCGGCTCCGGGTCGGGCGCCTGCACGTCCCGCAATGGCTCGCCAGCCTCGTCGCCCTCGCGATGATCGCGCTCGCCCTCTTCACGCTGACCTCGCTGATCCTCGCCCAGATCAACGAGGTGCTCGGCGTCACCCTCGCCTACGCCGCCCGCGCGCCGGAGGCGACGGCCGACCTCTTCCGCTGGGCCGGGCCCGAGATCGAGGAGGCCGTGCTCGAGGCGATGCGCAGCCTCGACCTCACCGGCGCCTTCACCCGCCTCGCCTCGGAGGCCGGCGACCTGATGCAGGGCGCGGTGCTGGTGATCCTCTTCGTCGCCTTCATGTTCGGCGAGCGGATCAGCTACCAGGCCAAGCTGCGCGGCCTGTTCGGCGACCGCGCCCGCGCCGCCGAGGCGCGCGCGGTGATCGGCTCGATCATGCACCAGGTGAACCATTACCTCCTGGTCAAGACCGCGGTCAGCGCCCTCACCGGCGCGCTCGTCTTCGCCGCCTCGCACGCCTTCGGCCTGACCCTCGCCGGCGCGCTCGCGCTGGTCACCTTCCTGCTGAACTATCTGCCCAATCTCGGCTCGATCGCGGCGACGCTGCTCGCCGGGCTGGTCGCGCACGTCCAGTTCGCGGATTCCGGCAACACCCTCGCCTTCGTCGCGCTGATCTCGGCGATCCAGTTCGGCTGCGGCAACGTGCTCGACCCCTACCTCACCGGGCGCACGCTGCGCCTCTCCACCCTCGGCATCCTGTTCTCGCTGGCCTTCTGGGGCGCGCTCTGGGGCGTGGCGGGCATGTTCCTCTCGGTGCCCATCATGGTCGCCGCGATGATCGTCTGCAGCCGCTCGCCCCGGCTGCGCCCCATCGCGGTGATCCTCTCGCGCGACGGTCTGCCCGACCGCCGCGTCCACCCCGCCGAAGCGGCCGACCGGCCGAAGGCCGCGCGCACCGCCGCCGAATAGCCGTTCAGGCGCCGAGCGCGCGCAGCAGCCCCGGCAGCGCCTCCGGCAGGTCCTCCGCGATCAGTCCGGGGCCGAGCCGCCGCCCCGCCTCCGCGTGCAGCCAGACGGCCTCCGAGGCCGCGGCGAAGGCCGGCCGGCCGCGCGCCAGAAGCCCCGCGATCATCCCGGTCAGCACGTCCCCCGCCCCGGCGGTGGCGAGCCACGGCGCCGCCTCCGCCCGCAGGCCCGAGCGCAGCGCCACCCCGTCCCGGTCCGAGGCCACCACCGTCGCCGGCCCCTTCAGCACCAGCACCGCGCCCCCCAGGCGCGCCGCCGCCGTCCGCGCGCGCGACACCGGATCGCCCTCGTCCTCCGCCAGATCGGGGAACAGCCGCGCGAACTCCCCCGGATGCGGCGTCAGCACCAGCCCCGGCCGCGCCAGCCGCGCGACGTCCTCGCCCAGCACCGTCAGCGCGTCCGCGTCCAGCACCAGCGGTCGGCCCGAGGCGAGCGCGACCTCCGTCATCGCCCGCGTCCGGTCGTCGACCCCGTGCCCGGGCCCGAGCGCGAGCGCCGAGAGCCGCGGATCCTCCAGCATCGCCTCCAGCGCCGCCGCGTCCTTCACCGCGCGCAGCATCACCGCGTCGAGCGCCGCGGCGTTCTCCTGCAGCGCGGCGGGCGGCACGCCCACCGTCGCCAGCCCCGCGCCGATGCGCAGCGCGCCGCGCGCCGCCATCCGCGCGGCGCCGCCCCGCCCGACGCCGCCGCCGAGGATCAGCGCGTGGCCGTGGCCGTACTTGTGCGCCTCGGGCGCCTTGCTCAGCGCCGCGGGATCCGGCCGCCCGATCCGCCGCACCGTCCCGCCCGCCCCCTCGCAGCCGACGAGACCGATGTCCGCGACATGCAGCCGGCCCGTCGCCGCCGGCCCGGCGCCCAGATGGTGCCCCAGCCGCTCGCGGTGAAAGGTCGCCGTCACGTCGGCCGCGCGCACCAGCCCCATGTCGCGCCCGTCCGCGCCGTGCACCCCGCTCGGCAGGTCGACCGCCAGCACCGTCCCGGGCGCGAACCCCTCGCCGAGGTCGCGCAGCTCGCGCCCGACGGGCCGGCCGAGACCCCCGCCGAACAGCGCGTCGACGAACAGCTCCGGCGTCTCCCCCGCCAGCGCCCCGGCCTCCCAGGGCTCCGCCTCGCCCCCGGCCTCGATCCAGTCCGCCCGCGCCGCCGCGTCGTCGCCGGAGCGCTCGCCGGGATCGCCGAGCTCGAGCACCCGGACCCGCCAGCCGCGCCGCTTCAGCCGCCGCGCCGTCTCGAAGCCGTCGCCGCCGTTGTTGCCCGGCCCCGCGAACACCGCCGCCGACCCGGGCGCGAGGCCCGGCCGCGCCGCGTCCAGCGCCTCGAGGATGCCGGCGCCGGCCCGCGCCATCAGCTCGCGGCCCGTGACCTCGCCCGCCTCGATCGCGCGCCGCTCCACCGCGGCCATCTGCTCGGGGGTCAGAATCTCCATCGCCGGGTCCTCCCGTCCGCGTTTCGCCTGCCGATCGGGCAATCTGCACAAGAAATGGGCAAATCCGCCGCACCCCGCGCCGATTGTCCGCGCCGCCTCCCGGCCGCCATTGCGCTCCCCCGCGCGAGGTGCTTGGCATGGCTCCTGCATAATCGAGCGTGGCGGCCGACGCGACCGCCGCGCCGCGTGTGGGGAGTTCCGGGAGTGCCGCAATGAGGAAGATCGAGGCCGTCATCAAGCCGTTCAAGCTCGACGAGGTGAAGGAGGCGCTCCAGGAGATCGGGGTGCAGGGCCTGAGCGTCATCGAGGCGAAGGGCTTCGGCCGCCAGAAGGGCCACACCGAGCTCTATCGCGGGGCGGAATACGTGGTGGACTTCCTGCCCAAGATGAAGCTCGAGGTGGTCGTCGACGACGACATGGTCGAGCGCGCGGTCGAGGCGATCGTCGCGGCGGCGCGCACCGGCAAGATCGGCGACGGCAAGATCTTCGTCACCAACGTCGAGCAGGCGATCCGCATCCGCACCGGCGAGGAGGGGCCCGAGGCTCTCTGACGCGGCGCGCAAACCCTGAGAACGATACCCGAACACCGACCGAACCGACCCCATCCGAAGGCGGCGCCGACGCGCCGGGGCCGCCTCCGCGGCGATGACGCAGGATCGCGTTCATCACACGGCGCGAAGAAACGAGAGACTGAGAGAGGAGCGAAGGCATGAGCGACGCCAAGTCCATACTCGAGACCATGAAGAGCGAAGAGATCGAATATCTCGATCTCCGCTTCACCGACCCGCGCGGCAAGCTGCAGCACGTCACCGCCATCACGGACGTCATCGACGAGGACTTCCTGAACGAAGGCTGGATGTTCGACGGCTCGTCGATCCAGGGCTGGAAGTCCATCGACCAGTCCGACATGAAGCTGATGCCCGACACCGGCTCGGTCTACATGGACCCGTTCTTCGCGGAGAAGACCCTCTGCGTGCACTGCGACGTGGTCGAGCCCGACACCAACGAGCCGTATGACCGCGATCCGCGCGGCACGGCGCGAAAGGCCGAGGCGTATCTCAAGTCCTCGGGCATGGGCGACACCTCCTATTGGGGTCCGGAAGCCGAGTTCTTCATCTTCGACGACGTCCGCGTCTCGGTCGAGATGAACAAGGTCTCCTACGAGGTCGACGCCGACGACGCCTCCTGGAACACCGACGCCGAGTTCGAGATGGGCAACATGGGCCACCGGCCCGGCATCAAGGGCGGCTACTTCCCGGTGCCCCCCGTCGACGCCGCCCAGGACATGCGCTCCGAAATGCTCTCCACGATGAAGCGCATGGGCATGAAGGTGGACAAGCACCACCACGAAGTCGCGTCGTGCCAGCACGAACTCGGCCTGGTCTTCGGCGGCCTGACCGAGCAGGCCGACAACATGCAGAAGTACAAGTACGTGATCCATCAGGTCGCGCACGCCTACGGCAAGTCGGCCACCTTCATGCCGAAGCCGATCGCGGGCGACAACGGCACCGGCATGCACGTCAACCAGTCGATCTGGAAGGACGGCAAGCCGCTCTTCGCCGGCGACAAGTACGCCGACCTCTCGGACGAGGCGCTCTGGTACATCGGCGGCGTCCTCAAGCACGCCAAGACCCTGAACGCCTTCACCAACCCCTCCACCAACTCCTACAAGCGCCTGATCCCGGGCTTCGAGGCGCCGGTGCTGCTGGCCTATTCGGCCCGCAACCGCTCCGCCTCGGTGCGCATTCCCTGGACCGAGAGCCCGAAGGCCAAGCGCGTCGAGACCCGCTTCCCGGACCCCTCGGCCAACCCCTATCTCTGCTTCTCGGCGCTGCTGATGGCGGGCATCGACGGCATCAAGAACAAGATCCACCCCGGCGAGGCGGCGGACAAGGACCTCTACGACCTGCCGCCCGAGGAGCTCGCCGGCATCCCGACGGTCTGCGGCTCGCTGCGCGAGGCGCTGCAGAGCCTCGAGGACGACCACGAGTTCCTCCTGCAGGGCGACGTCTTCACCAAGGACCAGATCGAGGGCTACGCGGAGCTGAAGTGGGAGGAGGTCTACGCCTTCGAGCACACCCCGCACCCGGTCGAGTTCAAGATGTACTACTCCTGCTGATCCGACCCTTCGGGCGGAGACGCGACGCGGGCGGGGCTTCGGCCCCGCCCGCGCTCGTTTCGGCCGGCCGCCGCTCCCCCGCCGCCGCCGCAGGCGCGCATCCGAACGCGACGGCGGCGCCGTGACCCGTCTCGTCCGGGCCGATCGAAGCTCCGCGGGGCCGCGGAGACGGCGCAGCGTCCTTCGCCGGCCTCCCTAGGCCGACGCGAAGACCGCGTCGCCCGCCGCCGCAGTATCGCTCGGGGATCCTCTCAGGCCACTTCGCGGCGGCGGCGGCGGCCCTCGGGCTCCGCCGTCAGGGCGACCTCCGCCACCTTCAGCCAGAGATCCGGCCCGTCGATGGCCGGCGTCAGCTCCGCCGCGCCGAAACGGGCGCCCAGCAGTCCCGGCGGCATCAGGCCCGTTCGCGTCGCGGCCACGCTCTCGCGCGCCGCCTCGCCGAGCGCCGCGGCCGCCTCGGCGCCCAGCCCGGGCAGCACCGCGGCGAAGCGCGCGCCCCCCACCCGGCCCACCGTACCGTCGCGGCCGGCGGCCCTCGTCAGCGCCGCGACCGTCGCGATCAGCCCTTCGTCGCCGGCCACCCGGCCGTAGGCGACGTTCGCCTCCCCGATGCCCTCGGCGTCGACCAGCAGAAGCGTCGCCGTGCCCGAGGTCTCCCGCACGCGCGCGATCTCCGCGCGCGCGGCGGCCATCCATGCCGCACCCGAAAGCGCCCCGGTCAGCGGATCGAGCCGCGGCGCGTCGTGCGCGATCTCCTCCACCGAGCGGCGCGCGAGATGCGCGAGCAGTGCCGCCTCGGCCGCGCCGAAGGCGCGCGGTTCGACATCGATGGCGCACAAGGCGCCCAGATTGTAGCCGTCGGCGGTCGTCAGGGGCGCACCGATGTAAGCCCGTATGCCCGGCGCCCCCGTCACGTAAGGATTGTCGGCGAAGCGCCGATCCACGGCCGCATCCGGCACGACCAGCACCTCGCGACCCCGGATCGTGCGGTCGCAGAACGCGGCTTCGCGCGGTCCGTCGTCGAGCGGCGCTCCGGCGGTCAGGCACACCCGTTGACGTCCTTCGTGGATGAAGGTGACCGCCACGAGCGGGACGTCCAGCGTCGCCTGAGCGAACTCGGCCAGAAGTCGCAGCCGCTGCGAGGCTCGAATCGTGCCGCCCATGCGATCGAGGGCCGCAAGACGTCCGATCTCGTCCTCCAAGCCCCTATCGGCCAAACCCGCCTCTCCTGCCCATCGCGGGCGACATGCGCGCCTCGCCCTGCGCCCTTCCGGCAAGAAGGTCATAGACGCGGCAAATTGAGCGTTCCCTAACGACGGAACGCGCGCCGGGCCAGTCCGACGCCCCTTCCGGCGACCGCGACGACGTCGCGGGCTGTCGTTTCGGTCTTCGCGGCGCGGGACGCGCCGCGTCGGTCTGCGACTCCGAGCGTTCCGACAGGCTCGTCACCGGTCGTCACGCCGCGCTCGGAGTCGACGGCGACGCGCCCGGATCGCGCCCATCGCCGTCAGCCTGAACATCCTCCGGGCGGCTCGACCCGCCCGCCCGCGTCGCCGCCGGCGCTTCGGCGCCGGATCAGGACGGTCGAGGCGCAGACGCGCCGCCGTCAGCCGCCGGGCCGAGCGCCGCGCATCCTCTTCCGTCGCCCCGCCATCCTCCTCCACCGTCCGAGGCCGGGCGACACCGTCGTCGCGCCGGTTCGCAGAGCGCATCCGACGCTCACGATGCGGCGTCGCCGCCGGATCGCGCCGCCGCCGCTCGCGCCCGCGCCACGAGCGCCGGACCGGCCTTGCGCGCGCGCTGCTCCTCCGGCATCTCCTCGAAGCGATCCGCCAGCGCCCGCCACTGCTCCGCCGTCAGACCTTCGACGTCGCTCATCAGCGTGCGCACGCCGAACACCGTCGCTCCGGTCCGCGGCAGGCGCAGCACCGTCTGCCGCTCGACCCGGAGCCAGGCCGGCCCGTCCGCCGCCAGGCGCCGCGAATAGTTCGCCAGCTTCTCCGCCTCGTGCGCCGGCGTCACGATCTCCGGGCTCGCGGCGAAATGCCAGTTGGCCCGCATCAGCGGGCGCCCCGGCTTCACCCCGTCGAAGAAGCGCTGCACCTTCCGCGCCAGCGCCCCCGGATATTCGGTCACCGGCAGATGGATGCGCGGCAGAGGCCGGCCGATCTTCTCGTCCAGCCGCCAATGCGCGGGAAAGCACAGCACGCCCGCGGTCAGCACGTGCTCCGCCGCGCCCTCGGGCTTCTCCATCACCAGGAAGTCCTCCTGCGCCAATCGCCCGGCGACGGCCATCGGATCGCCCTCCAGCGCCACGCGGACCCCGTCGCGCCGAACCACCGCGCCGCTCTCGCGCCGCGCCCCGTGCCGGGCGACGACCTCTTCGGCCACCGCCTCCGACAGCTCCGCCGCCGCCGCCTCGCCCCCCGCGGTCATCACCGCCGGCCCGAGATCCTCGCGCTCAGGCCCGAGGATCAGCGCGTCGCGCAGCGCCATCTGCGCCGCGTGGTCCTCGTCGACGTGGAGCCAGTCCTCCGGCGCGAGAGGCCCGATCCCGGGCGCGACCGCCGTCCGCGCCGCCATGAACGGCGCCACCGCGACGTGCCCCAGCGTCCAGGCCGGCCGGCTCACCCCGCGATCCCCCGGCTGACCCGCATCAGGTTGGCGGCGACGAGGGCCCGGAACGCCGGCCCGAAGACCTGCGCGAACGCGAACCAGTCCATCCCCTCCGCCGCGGCGATCTCCCCGAAGCTCCGCCCCGTCCCGAGCCGAGCCATCGCCCCCGCCGCCCGCTTCGGGATCTCCAGCGTCACCGAGCGTCCCTCGAAGCCCACCTTCAGCGCGCCGCGCCGCTCCACCTGCCGCGCCAGCGCCCGCGCGTCGACGGCGTTCGGCCGCGCCACGCCCTCCGCGCTCAACCGCGCCTGCGCCGATCCCGCCCGCGCCGCCGGCGCCGCGTAACCGACATGCATCTTCAGATCCCCGGCCAGCCGCTCGGCCAGCGCCCAGCGCGCCTCCGGCGTCATCGCCGCCAGCCGCTCGCGGAACTCCGGCGTCGCCGGCAGCATCGGGGCGGGATCGTAGCGCGCCGCCTCCGCCCATCCGGCGAGGCCGAGCCCCGCCCCCTCCAGCGCCGCCAGCAGCCGCGGCACGTCGAAGGGCACGTCCCGCGCATGCAGCAGCAGGTCGTAAAGCCCCGCGTCCGAGGCCTTGTGGTCGCTCAGCAGCCGGTTGCCCCGAAACCGGTTGCTCTCCGGCAGCGCGCCCAGCGCCGCCTTCGCCAGCCGCACCTTCGCCTCCGGCGGATCCTCCGCCAGCAGCGCTCCGAAAGCCGCCTGCAGCTCGTAGACCCCGCTCCGCCCATAGGGCGCGTAGACCATGAAGCCGATCCCGCCCTCGGGCCGGATCGCCTCGGCCAGCGCCCGGAAGCCGGCCTCCGGATCCTCGAGGTGATGCAGCACCCCGCAGCAGTCGACATAGTCGAACGGCCCCTCCTCGGCCGCCAGCGCCGGCGCCGTCGCCAGATCCCCGATCAGGAACCGCGCCGAGAGCCCGCGCCTCCGCATCCGCGCCTCGGCGATCTCCCGCGCCGCCTCCGAAAGGTCGAGCCACGTGATCTCCGCCGGCACGCCCGCATCGGCCAGCTTCTGCGCCAGCATCACCAGCCCGTCGCCGGTGCCGCCCCCCGCCACCAGCGCCCGGAACGGCCGCGTCCAGTCGCGCCGCCCCGCGAACAGGTGATGGTCGATCTCCGCGGGGTCCGAAGGCGAGCCGACGATCAGCCGGCGCGCCTCGTCCGCCGGATCCCGCTCGGGATAGGGATAGGCTTCGTATTGCCGCCTGACCGGGTCCATGCGCCGCGCCTCCTCGCGCACCGTCATTCCGGTCCGGGGCGGCGAGGTCAAGCCGCCCGATCGGCGCTTGACGTGTCCGCCGCGGCGCCGCGCAATGGCCGCGTCGCGGCCCGGCCGGAAAGCCGGCGCCGCAGGGGCCCGAAGCGGCGCCGTTCCACCGGACGCGACGTCCGAGCCGGAGGGGAGGGCCATGCGCGACGTCATCAAGGGAAAGGAGGCCGAGACGATGCTCGCCTGCATGGGCGAGCATGTCGGCATGTGGCGCTTCGAACCCGCCACCGGGCGCGTCGACTGGAGCGAGCGTCTCCTCGCGATGCTGGGCGAGGACGGCGAGCGGTTCGAGCCCGACATCGCCTTCTTCCTCGCCCGACTGCACCCCGAGGACCGCGAGCGCGTCGAGCGCGACTTCGCCGCCCAGCTCGAGACGGGCGAGCCCAAGGTCACGCGATACCGCCTCCGCCACGCCTCCGGCGCCTGGCGCACCCTGCGCTCCACCGTGACGCTGCACGGGGCCGACGCGCGGGGCGCGACCCTCTACGGCGTCGTCTCCGACGTGACCGAGGAGGTCGAGGCCAACGCCGCCCTCGCCGACACGCGCGATCGCCTCGCGGCCGTGGCGCGCGACATGCCCGGCGCGATCTTCCGCTACATCAGGCGCCCCGACGGGATCTCCAACATCGAATACATGAGCCCCGGCTGCGAGGCGATATGGGAGCTTCCGGCCGAGCGGCTGAAGGGCGACCCCGCGGCGATCTGGGAGCTGGTCCTGCCCGAGGACCTCGAAGCCCTCCGCGAAAGCGCCGCGGCGGCCGGCCGCAGCCTGTCGGCCTGGAGCCATCGCTGGCGGATCCGCACCCCCTCGGGCGCCGTCAAGTGGCTCGCCGGGCGCGGCCGGCCGCAGCCCATGCCGGACGGCGGGCGCCTCTGGCACACCATCGTCCTCGACGTCACCGACGAGATGCGCATGCGCGAGGAGCTCGAGCGCCAGGGCGAGATGCTGGCCCAGGCGAAGAGGCTCGAAGCCGTCGGGCGCATCGCCGGGGGCATCGCGCACGACTTCAACAACCTCCTCGCGATCGTCATGGGCAACGCCGAGCTGCTCGGCCTCGAGGGCGACCCGGCCGAAGCCGAGGAGAGCCGCCTCGAGATCCTCCGCGCCTGCCGCCGCGGCGCCGACCTGACGCAGCGCCTGCTCAGCTTCGCGCGCCAATCCCACCTCGCGCCGCGCCGGATCGACCTCGACGAGACCGTGCGCGACATGCGCCGCCTGCTCGCCGGCGCCCTGCCCGAGCGCATCCGCCTCGACTTCGCCCTCGCCGGCGGGCTGCGGCCGACGGAGGTCGATCCGGCCTTCCTCGAAAGCGCGCTGCTCAACCTCGTCATCAACGCGCGCGACGCCATGCCCGAGGGCGGCCGGCTGACGGTGGAGACGGCCGACCGCCACATCTCCGCGGACGACGTCGCGCGCCTCGGCGAGACCGTCGCGCCCGGCCACTACGTCATGCTCGCCGTCACCGACACCGGCCAGGGCATCCCGCGCGAGATCCTCGGCCGCGTGACGGAGCCCTTCTTCACCACCAAGGGCCCGCAGATGGGCTCGGGGCTCGGCCTCGCCATGGTCGACGGCTTCGTGCGCCAGTCCGGCGGGGCGCTGCGCCTCTACAGCGAGCCGGGCGCCGGCGCCACGGTCAAGCTGTTCCTGCCCGCGCTCGAGCGCGACGGCTCGGCGCCGGCCCCGAGGCGGACGGAGGCGGACGCTGTCGCGACGCCGCGCCGCCTCGCCGGGCGGGTGCTGCTGGTCGAGGACGAGGCGCCGGTCCGGCGCATCGTCGCGCGCATCCTGCGCGAAGCCGGGCTCGACGTGGCCGAGGCCGCCTCGGGCGGGGCCGCGCTCGAGATGTTCGAGACGGCCGGCGGCGCCTTCGACCTCCTCCTCACCGACGTGGTGATGCCCGGGGCGCTCGACGGCCCGGCCCTCGCGGACGCGCTGCGCGCCCGCCGCCCGGGCCTGCCCGTCGCCTTCATGTCCGGCTACCCGAACGAGGCCGCGATCAACGGCGCCGGCCTCGCGGCCGACGACGCGTTCCTGATGAAGCCGGTGCAGCGCGACGCCCTGCTGCGCCTGATCGCGGGACACCTCCCGCATCTCGGCCGGCCCGCCGCCGCGGGCGAGGGCGGGACCGGCGACGACTGAGCCCGCCCGCCGGCCTCAGTCCGCGGCGAGCCGCGCCATCGCCTCCGGGTCGGGCTCCATGCCGAGGCCCGGCCCGTCCGGAACGGCGATGCGCCCGCCCTCCGGCGTCGGAAGCCCGCGATAGAGTTCGCGGTCGCGCTCGACGTAGAGATATTCGAACAGCTCCTCGTCCTCCGCCGCCGCCAGGATCTGCAGCGTCGCGAGGTAGCCCGGCCCGAAATAGGGCGAATGCTGCGCCACGGTCAGCCCGGCGGCCTCCGCCGCCGCCCGCGCCGCCAGCGTCTCGGTCACGCCGCCCGACTTGGTCACGCTCGGCTGCACGAAATCCACCGCGCCCGCCGCGATCATCGCCCGGTACTGAACCGCCGTGCAGAGGTTCTCCCCCGCCGCCAGCGGGATCCCCGTCTCCCGCCTCAGCCGCGCCAGCGTGGCGAAGTCCTCGGGCGGGAAGATCGGCTCCTCCAGCCAATGCAGCCCGATCTCCCGCAGCGCCGGCGCCCAGTCCAGCACCCGCTCGGCGCTCCAGTTGCAGTTGACGTCCACCGTCAGCGGAACGTCCCCGCCGCCCTCGCGCCCGGCCCGGATCGCCTCCAGCGTGATCTCGTGCAGCTTCAGCACCGGATAGCCGCGCCCGACGGCCTCCGCCGCCTTCTCCGCCACCAGCGCCGGATCGCCGTAGCGCACCAGCGAGGCGTAGGCCGGCAGGTCGCCCCGCCGCCGCCCGCCGATCAGCTCGGCGAGGCTCACCGCCTCCGCCTTCGCCGCCAGATCCCAGAGCGCGATGTCCGCCGCCGAGATCGCGAAGGTCGTCACCCCGTAGCGCCCGATCAGATGCAGCTTGCGCTGGAGATCCGCCGTCACCGCCGCCGGGTCCTCCGGCTCCGCCCCGATCAGCAGCGGGCAGACCGCCCGCTCCAGCATCGCCGCCACGCTCTCGGAGCAGAAATGCCCGAAGGCCTCGCCCCAGCCGACCAGCCCCGCGTCGGTCTCGAGGCGCAGCAGCACGCAGTCCGCCGCCTTGAAGGTCCCCGGAAACAGCCCCT
>DATFKM010000033.1:0-3770 GCA_035268645.1 Paracoccaceae bacterium
GGCTATCGGGCGGTGCTGGACCGGGCGGCGACGGGGGTGGGGCTGGTCGCCTACATGACCGTCGGGCTGGCCGAGCACGGCAAGCGCGCGCAAGAGCGGTTCGAGCGGGCGATCGCGGCCTCTCCCGAGGTGGTGGAGTGCCACAACGTCACCGGCGCGGTGGAGTATCTGCTGCGGGTCGAGGCGGCGGATCTCGCGGCCTACAAGCGCTTCCACACGGACGTGCTGGGGGCGCTGCCGGAGGTGCGCTCGTTGACGAGCTACGTCGTGCTGGGCTCGCCCAAGGACGGGCGGGGCTGACGGCGGGCTTGACGGGCGGGGCCGACGGGCGGGGCCGGGCGCCGCTGAGCCGCCGCAGGCGGCGAGCGGCGCGGGGGGCTCGACGCCCCCGCCGCGCGCCGGCCCCCCTTCGGAAGGGTCAGCCGGCGGGGGCCTCCAGGATCGTCACCGCGCAGGCGGCCTCGTCGAAGCCGATGACGCCGCCGCCGTTCTCGGCGAGCGCGATGCGGGCCTTGGGCGCCTGGCGCTCGCCGGCCTCCTGACGGAGCTGGAGCGCGAGTTCGTGGATCATCGAGAGGCCGGTGGCGCCGACCGGGTGGCCCTTGGAGACGAGGCCGCCGGAGAGGTTCACCGGGCGCTCGCCGCCGAGGGTCGTGGCGCCGGATTCGACGTAGCGGCCGCCCTCGCCGTCCTCGCAGAACCCCATCATCTCCACCTGGTAGATCTCGCAGAAGGAGGTGGCGTCGTGGACTTCGGCGAGGTCGACGTCCTTCGGGCCGATGCCGGCCTGACGGTAGGCGCGCTCGGCCGCGACGCGGGAGAGGCCGGGTTCGTCGAAGCCGCGGTACTTGCCGCCGGAGAGCTGGGAGGCGCGGACCTTCACGGCGCGGGCCTGCACGTCCCGAGGCTGGGCGCGGAGATAGTCCTCGGAGCAGAGGAGGGCCGCCGCGGCGCCGTCGCCGATCGGAGCGCACATTGCGCGGGTGAGGGGGAAGCTGATCTCCCGGTCCTCGAGCGCCTGCTCCACCGAGACCTCGAAGCGGTACTGGGCGTTGGGGTTCATGCTGCCGTGCCAGTGGTTCTTCGAGGCGCCGGCGGCGATCTGGCGCTGGGTGGTGCCGTGGCGCTTCATGTGCCAGGCGGCCTGCATGGCGTAGGTGTCCATGAAGATCGTGCCGCCGGCGTCCTTGGGGTTGAAGTTCTTCCCGGTCTCGGCCGCGGCGCGGGCGTAGTACGCGTGCCACTCCTCGGGGTTCAGCTGGTCGATGCCGCCGTCGAAGATGGCCTGGGTGCGGGCGGGGTCGTCCGGCACGAAGGTCTTTTCGACGCCGATGGCGAGGGAGAGGCGGGCGGACCCGCTGGCCACGTCCTTGACGGCGCCGTTGAAGGCCATGCTGGCCGTCGCGCAGCCGCCCTCGACGTTGATCATCGGCACGCGCTCGGGGAAGCGGCCCTCGGCGACGAGGGGGGCGAAGGTGACCTGGCCGCGGATGCAGGGCTGGCCCCAGGTTCCCATGCCGCAGTTGCCGAACCAGGCGAACTCGACGTCGTCGCCGCTCTCGAGCCCGGCGTCGGCGAGGACGCCGTCATAGGCTTCGCGGGCGAGGGCGCGGAAGTCGTCCTCGGGGCGCTTGCCGAAGCGGGTCGACGCGGCGCCGATCAGATAGACGTCGGACATGGGATCAGGCCTCCGGATGGGCGTCGGTGATCAGCAGGATCTTGCCGTCGCGCCCTTCGCGCGCGGCGGCGGCGACGGCCGCCTTCACGTCGCGGAGCGGGTGGCGGGCGAGGACCGGGGCGCCGACGACGCCCTCCTTCATCCACTCGACGAGGCGGGAATAGCGCTCGGCGATCGTCCGGGGCTCGACCTCGCGGAACCATTTGGCGAGCCAGAAGCCGCGCAGGGTCAGGTCCCGGAACACGAGGTGGTTCGGGTGCATTTCGCAGGGATCGCCCGAGAGAAGGCCGTAGTTGGCCACCGTCCCGCCCTCCGCGACCAGGCCGGCGAGCGCGTCGGTGGCGGATCCGCCTACGGCGTCGAAGGCGAGCCTGGCGCGCTCGTTCTCGGAAGGTTCCGGCGCCGGGCCGCCGTCATGCACGATCACCCGGTCGGCGCCGAGGGCGCGCAGGCGTTCGGCGGCGGCTTCGCGCCTGACGACGTTGACGGTGCGCAGCCCCATGGCCTTGGCGATCTTGATCACGTTGACGCCGACGGCGGAGTTCGCGGCGTTCTGCGCGACCCAGTCGCCGGGCGAGAGCGCCACGATGTCCGACAGCATGGCGAGCGCCGTCGCCGGATTCGCCTTCAGCATCGCCGCCTGGTCGAGATCGACGTCGGAGGGCAGCTTCACCACGGCGCGGGCGGGGGTGGTCATCCGCTCGACCCAGCAGGAGCCGGCGAAGGGGATCACGAGGTCGCCGGGGGCGAGGCCCTCGACCTCCGAGCCGGCGGCGCGGACGCGGCCGACCCCCTCGGCGCCGGGGACGAAGGGGGGCTCGGGCTTCACGCCGTAGCGGCCTTCGAGGGTGAGCAGGTCCGCCGGGTTGATGCAGGCCGCGAGCATGTCGATCGCGACCTCCTTCGGGCCGGGCTCGGGCGGGTCGGGCCGTTCCACGGCCTCGATCGCGTCGATGCCTTCGCCGGTCGCCTGCGCCACGATCATGCGCCTCTCCTCCCTCGGGCCTCTCTTCGCGTCAGGCGTTAGCACGGGGCGGCGAGGCGCGCCACCGCGGCCCCGCGGGCGCCCCGCGACGGTTGCGGCGGGCGCCGTGGGGTCACATAGTCCGCGGCGCGGGCCGCGGCGCCCGTTCGGGGGACGAGAGGCGCGACGTGGCGGCGGGACCGGAGCACGGCCGGATCGTTCTGACGATGTCGCTGGTGGGGGCGCCGCGGCTCTTCGTCGGCGCGGCGCCTGTGCGCGTGCCGAACCGCAAGCTGCTGGCGGCGCTCGCGATCCTCGCGATGGCGGAGACCGGGCGGGAGACGCGGGAGCGGCTGGTGGGGCTGCTCTGGAGCGAGTCGGACGAGGCGCTCGCCCGCGGCTCGCTGCGCCAGGCGATGGCGGGGTTCCGGCGCATCTGCGGGCAACTCGGCTTCGAGGGGCTGGAGGCGGATCGCGAGGCCATCGCCTTCGCGCCGGGCTCGGTCGTCACCGACATCGCGGAGATCGAGGGGGCGACCGGCGGCGGGAAGGTGCATCCGGCGCTGATCGAGACCACGGACCTGCCGGGCCGACTGATGCTGACCTGCGACGAACTCGACCCGGCGATGCGCTCCTGGCTCGCCGCGGCGCGGGAGGGATGGCGCGAGCGGCTGCTGCGCCGGCTCACGGCGGATCTCGGCACGCTGGAGCCGGGCGCCGCGGGGGAGGAGGACGTGGCGCGGGCGGTGCTGCGGCTCGACCAGGCGCACGAGCCGGCGGCGCGGCGGTTGATGAGCGCGCGCGCCCGAGCCGGCGATCCCGCAGCGGCCATCCGCGTCTACGACACCCTCTGGTCGGTGCTGGAGGAGGAGCACGACCTCGAGCCGTCCGACGAGACCGCGTCGCTCGCCGTCGCGATCAAGTCCGGCGAGGTGACGCCGTCGACGCGCTCCGCCGCGTCGGCCCGGTCCGTCGGTCCGCCCGAGACGGCGCCGGTCGAGGCGCCTTCGCCGCCCGTGTTCGAGGATGCGGGCGCGGCGCCCCTGCTGATCGTCGAGCCCTTCGCCGTCAGCGAGGTCGGAGCCGACGGCGCCGCGCGGGCCGAGGGTTTCCGTCACGCCCTGATGG
>DATFKM010000034.1:0-2206 GCA_035268645.1 Paracoccaceae bacterium
CGCGATGATCGCGAAGCTCGGGCCGAGGGCGTCGGCCCCGTAGGCCCGCTCCATCACCGGCAGGCCCATCAGGATCGAGTTCGAGAACAGCGCCCCGAAGCCGATCGCCACGCTCTCGCCCGGCCGCCGACCGAACGGATACCGCGCCGCCAGCCAGCCGAGCGCGAAGGCGATCACCGCGCCGGCGTAGAAGCTGAGCAGGAAGCGCCCGTCGAAGGTCTCCCCCAGATCCAGCCGCGCCACCGCCGCGAACAGCAGCGTCGGGATCGCGATCCGCGTGCAGAAGCGCAGGATCACGCCCATCTCCGCGGCCTCGAACAGCCGCGCCCGAACCGCCCCGTAGCCCGCGCCCACCAGCAGGAACACCGGCAGCACGGTCTCGAGGACGTCGATCATGCCTCCGGAAAGCGCAGCGTCATCCCGTCATGCGCCGGGATCACGTGCTCCGGCGTCTCCGCCGCCAGGGTGGCGTAGTCGAGATCGACATGCATGTTGGTCAAGACGCCGCGGCGCACGCCCGAGCGCTCGATCCAGCCGAGCGTCCGCTCGAGATGGCTGTGCGTCGGATGCGGCTTGTAGCGCAGCGCGTCCACCACCCAGGTGTCCGCCCCGTCGACCGCCCGCCAGCCCGCCTCGCTCATCTCCGAGACGTCGGGCAGATAGACCAGCGGGCCGATGCGGAAGCCCAAGGCCTCGATGCCGCCGTGCTCGACCGTGAACGGCTCGAACCGGATCGCGCCCCCGTCCCCGTCGACCTCCAGCGGCCCGCGGATCGTGCGCAGGTCGAGGATCGGCGGATAGGGCGAGCCCTCGGGCTGCACGAAGGCGTAGGCGAAACGGCCGAGCAGCGCCGTCTGCGTCTCGGGCGAGGCCCAGACCGGCAGCCGCTGCCGCCGATTGAAGACGATCATGCGCAGATCGTCGATGCCGTGCACGTGGTCCGCGTGCTCGTGCGTGTAGATCACCGCGTCGAGCAGCCCGATCCCCGCATCGAGCAGCTGCGCGCGCAGATCCGGCGAGGTGTCGATCAGCACCCGCGTCACGCCGCCCGCGCCCTCGCGCTCGACCAGCATCGAGCAGCGCCGGCGATGGTTGCGCGGCTCCTCCGGATCGCAGGCTCCCCAGTGGCCGCCGAGCCGCGGCACCCCGCCCGAGGAGCCGCAGCCGAGGATGGTGAAGCTCAGCCCGCTCACGCCGCCGGCCTCGCCGCCTTGGCGAAGAGCCGGTCGAAGTTGGCGGTGGTCGCCGCCGCGAATTCGTCCAGGGTCACGCCGAACACCTCCGCCCCCGTCGCCGCCGTCATCGCCGTGTAGGCCGGCTCGTTGCGCTTGCCGCGCTTCGGCTGGGGCGCGAGGTAGGGCGAATCCGTCTCCACGAGGATGCGGTCCAGCGGCGCGTCGCGGAATATCGCGCGCAGTTCCTCGGACTTCCGGAAGGTCGCGATCCCCGACATCGAGAGGTGGAAGCCGAGCGCGAGCGCCCGCTCGGCCAGCGCCCGCCCGCTCGAGAAGCAGTGCATCACGCAGGAGAAGGGACCGGCGGCGTGCTCCGCCTCGAGGATGCGCGCCACGTCCTCGTCGGCGTCGCGCGCATGGACGATCAGCGGCAGCCCGGTGCGCCGCGCCGCCTCGCACTGCGCGCGCAGCCCGGCCTCCTGCTTCGCCGCCAGATCCTTGCGGTAATGGTAGTCGAGCCCCGCCTCGCCGATGCCGACCATCTTCGGATGCGCCGCCAGCGCCTGCAGCGCCTCGGGCTCGGGCGCGGCCTCCTCGTCGGCGTGCAGCGGATGCAGGCCCGCCGCCCAGAACACCCCGTCATGCGCCTCGGCGATGGCGCGCGCGCGGTCGGCGGCGCCGAGCGTGGTGGCGATCGTCACCATGCGCCGCACCCCCGCCGCCTTCGCGCGCGCCACCACCTCCGGAAGCCCCTCGGCGAAGTCCGGAAAGTCGAGATGGCAATGGCTGTCCACGAGCTCCGGCGGCACGTCGCCTCCTCGGTCGGGCTGGGAAAGGTCGTCAGGCCGCGGCGGCGCGGCGCGCCACGGCGTCGAGCGCGGCGAAGGTATCGAGGACTATCCGGTCCGGGTCAAGATTGACCGCCCGGTCCGCCGCCGCCCGCGCCGGCAGCGTCGTCGCCGCCTCGGCCCAGAGCCGCGCGGCGGCGGGCGAGGGGGAGAGCCGCGCCGCCAGCGCCGCCTCGCCCGGCG
>DATFKM010000035.1:0-2950 GCA_035268645.1 Paracoccaceae bacterium
CCAGACGCGACAGCAGCGCCGGCGCCACCGCCGAGACGAGAGGGATGAGGAACGGTGCCATGCGTCGGGTCCTTTCGATGCCGGGAAGGGCTCATGCCGACGCTCGAGGCGTGGAACGCGTCGAGCGTCGGCCTCGGCCGAACGGCCAGCGCGCGAACGCGCGGCGCATGCGGAGCGCGACGGGGCGCGATCCGGAGGCCGGGGCGTCAGGCCGCGGGATCGCCGCCGAGCGCGTAGTAGGCCGCCTGCGCCGCCGCCATCACGGCGGCCGAGGCGAGGCCCGTCTCCGCCAGCCGACAGCGCCGCTCGAAGCGGCGGATCGAGGCCTCGGTCATCGGCCCCATGGCGCCGTCGGCCGGCCCCGGCTCGGCCCCGAGGAAGGCGAGCGCGCGCTGCAGCGCGCCGACGTCCTCGACGCGGAAGACGCCGGGCGAGGTCAGCCGCGCGTAGACCGCGGCCATGCGCGCGTCGTAGCGGTTGCGGGCGTAGGCGGGCCCGTTGTAGCCGCGCGCGAAAGCCGCCCAGTCGCGCCCCGCCAGCGCCCCGGCGAGCCCCGCGCCCCGGACGTAGCCGACGAACCCGGCGAGATGCGCCGTCTCGTCGGCGCAGTGATCCGCGACGAAGCTCTCCACGTCCGGCCAGCCGCAGAGCTCGGCGTTGAGGCCGAGCACCTGGAAGCGCCCCCAGCTCGTCGCCTTCAGCGCCGCCTCCCGGTCGAGGGCGACGGCCCGTTCGAGCCGGGCGTGCTGTGCCTCGCCCCCGGCCCCGTAGCCGCCGGCCCCGGGGTGGGAGAGATCCGGGTGGCCGTCATGCGCGCCTCCCGTCAGGCGGCGGAAGACGTGCCGTTCGAAGAGGATCGCGGGGCGGCCGGAGGCGAGAAAGGGCGCGCCGCGGCTCTCCACCTCCGCAACCGCCTGCAGCGCCTCGGGCGCCGCGCCGAGCGCCGCGGCGGCGGCGGCGACCGCCCCGAGATCCATGCGGCGCGCCTCGCCGCGAAAGCCCGACGGCGCGCGGCCGCCGGCCGATCCGATGTCCCAGAAATCCATCAGCGTCTCCCCGGCCCGATGGCGGGCGGCCGGGAGACGGACAGGCCCCCGGCGGCCCGATGCGTCTCAGGCCGCGGGGACTAGCCGATCGAGGTTAAGGCCGTGTTGACGCCGGCGCGCGGTCGGCGCGCCCCCCGGCGGGATCGCGCCCCGTCACGCCCGCCGCGATCCGTCGCGGTCGGCGGGCCGTCTGCACGGGGCCCGCCCGTCGATCGGCCGGGTCAGGCGTTGACGTCGACCACGACGCGCCCGCGCACCTCGCCCTCGAGGATCGCGCGGCCGAGCTTCGGCAGGTCGGACAGCGTCGCCGGCTCCACCATCGCCTCGAGCCTGTCCATCGGCAGATCCTTCGCGATCCGGCCCCAGGCGCGCAGCCGGTTCTCGTAGGGCTGCATCACCGAATCGATGCCGAGCAGGTTCACCCCGCGGATGATGAACGGGATCACCGTCGCCGGCAGCCCGGCGCCCCCCGCGAGCCCGACCGCGGAGACCGAGCAGCCGTATTTCATCTGCCCCAGCACCCGCGCCAGCATCGCGCCGCCGACCGCGTCGACGCAGCCCGCCCAGGTCTCGCTCTCCAGCGGCCGCTTCACGGTCTCGGCGATCTCCTCGCGCGGCACGATCCGGCTCGCGCCGAGGCCCTTGAGGTAGTCCTCCTGCTCGGGCCGGCCGGTGACGCCCGCCACCTCGTGGCCGAGCGCGGCGAGGAGCGCGACGGCGACCGAGCCGACGCCGCCGGCCGCGCCCGTCACCAGCACCGGCCCGTCGCCCGGCTTCAGCCCGTGATCCTCCAGCGCCATCACCGCGAGCATGGCGGTGAAGCCCGCGGTGCCCACCGCCATCGCCTGGCGCGTCGTCAGACCCTCGGGCAGGGGGACCAGCCAGTCGGCCTTGACCCGCGCCTTCTCCGCGTAGCCGCCCCACCGGACCTCGCCCACGCGCCAGCCGGTCAGCACGACCTTGTCGCCGGGCTCGTAGCGGTCGTCGTCCGAGGCCTCGACCGTGCCGGCGAAGTCGATGCCGGGCACGTGCGGCCACGACTTCACCAGGCCCCCGCCCGAGGTCAGGCACAGCCCGTCCTTGTAGTTCAGGGTGGAGTGCTCGACCGCGACCGTGACGTCGCCGTCCGGCAGGCGCGACTCGTCGAGCGACTGCACGGAGGCCGAGGTCTCCCTGGTCTCCTCGTTCCGCTCGACGACGAGTGCGTTGAAGCTCATGGGGCGTCCTCCTCCTCGTCGCGGGGTCCGCCCCCGCGCCGGGCGGACCCTTCCGCCCCGCTCCCCCTCCGTCAAGGGGCGGCGCGCCGCCCGCGGCGGCGCGGGCTCGCCTCGCGCGCGGCGCGCCGCTAGGAAGGGCCGACGCCGATCCGGAGACGCCCATGACCGATCCCGCCGCCCCGCCGCTGCGCGGCCTCAAGGTGATCGACTGCGCCACCATCATCGCCGGCCCCTTCGCCGCCGCGAGCCTCGGCGAGTTCGGAGCCGAGGTGCTCAAGATCGAGATGCCCGGCGAGGGCGATCCGCTCCGCCGCCTCGGCACGCCCTCGCCGGCGGGCGACACCTGGTGGTGGCTCTCGGACGCGCGCAACAAGCGCTCGCTGCCGCTCGACCTGCGCACGCCGGAGGGGGCGGAACGATTCCGGAACCTGGCCCGCGAGGCCGACGTGATCGTCGAGAACTTCCGCCCCGGCACGCTGGACCGATGGGGCCTCGGCTTCGAGAGCCTGCGCGCCGAAAACCCCGGTCTGATCATGCTCAGCGTCACCGGCTGGGGCCAGACCGGCCCGAAGAAGGACCTCGCCGGCCTCGCCCGCATCGCCGAGGGCTGGGCCGGCCTCACCCATCTCACCGGCCACCCGGACGGCCCGCCCCTTCTCGGCGGCTCCTCCGCGCTGGCCGACTACG
>DATFKM010000036.1:0-5334 GCA_035268645.1 Paracoccaceae bacterium
GGCGACGAGGCAGTAGAAGCACTTGTTCACGCTGGAGACCGCGACGGCGATCATCTCCCGCTCCAGCTTGGAGAGGGCGCTCTCGGCCAGCATCAGGTCGTTGTACATGTCGGAGAAGGCGCGCAGCTTCTCCGGCGCGAAGGCGTAGGCGGCGAGGACGTTCGGCACCATGCCGAGCTTCTCCTCGCAGATGCGGAAGTACTTGGCGACGTCGTCGGGCAGCGGCTCGACCGGCGGCAGGTCCAGCGCGGTGGGTCTCTCGGTCATCTCGGTCTCCTCCCTCAGGGTCCGTCCGGCGCGCGGCGGTAGCGGTAGCCGCCGACCGCGCTCATGCCGGCGTTCTCGTAGAGCGCGCGGGCCGGTGCATTGACCTCGGTCACGGCGAGGGCGAGCACGCGCGCGCCGTGGCGGAGCGCGAAGCGCGCGGCGCCGGCGAGGACGGCGCGGCCGCCGCCCCGGCGGCGATGCTCGGGCCGGATCTCGACCGCGTGGAGCATGGCGACGTCCCGGTCGACGGCGACGAAGCCGAGGCCGGCGACGGCCATGTCGGTGCGGGCCATGACGACGGTCTTGGGCTCGGCGGCGCGGTCCATCACGGCGCGGCGGGCGGGGCCGACGCCGCCGGCGTCCCACACCTCCTCGAGGAGGACCAGGCGGGCCTCGACCTCGGCCCAGCGCACGCCCTTGGCCATCGGCAGGGCGGCGAGCGCGGCGGCGTCGCCGGCGTAGAGGACGGTGGGGTCCACCACCTCCCAGCCGGCGGCGGCGAGGGCGGCGTCGAGCGGCGCGTCGGAGTCGGGGACCATGACCAGCGGCGCGCGGCCGTGGCGACGCAGGGCCTCGGCGAGCGGGGCGGGGTCCGTCGCGCCGCGCGAGAGGGCCGCGGAGACGCGCTTGCCGCCGCCGGCGCCGTCGCGGATGCGCCAGCCGGGCGCGGCGGCGTCGTCCTCGGCCGCCGCGGGCCAGGTGCGGGCGAGGACGTCGAGCAGGCGCCCTTCGTCGATCCCCTCGAGCGTCTCGGCCGTCATTCTCTCCCCCCCATCGCCTTCGCCCTCGGCGCGACGTCGGCCGCGGCGCCCCGGCCGGCGCGGCGCGGGTGGGCGGGCGGGGCGTCCGCGCCGGCCGGGGGGCCGCCCGCGACCGGCCCGCCGCTCAGCCGCGCTCCTTCAGGAGCCGCGCCTTCTCCCGCGCCCAGTCGCGCTTCTTCGCCGTCTCTCGCTTGTCGGTCGTCTTCTTGCCCTTGGCGATGCCGAGCTTGAGCTTCGCGACGCCCTTCTCGTTGAAGTAGAGGCTCAGCGGCACCAGCGTCATGCCCTGCCGGCCGATGCCCTGCCAGAGCCGGGCGACCTGCTTGCGGTGCGCCAGCAGCTTGCGGCGGCGCCGTTCGTCGTGGCCGAAGGTCTTGGCCTGGACGTAGTGCGGGATGTGGGCGTTGATCAGCCAGAGCTCGCCGTCCTCGACGGTCGCGTAGCTCTCGGCGATGTTGGCCTTGCCTTCGCGGAGGCTCTTCACCTCGGAGCCTTCCAGCACCAGACCGACCTCGAGATCGTCCTCGATGGCGTAGTCGAAGCGGGCGCGGCGGTTCTCCGCCACCACCTTGTGCTTGGGGTCGTCCTTCTTCGCCATCAGTGCCTCAGCCCGTCGCGGGCCGCCATCTCGGCCGCGTCGGGCGCCTCCCGGATCGTCTCCATGAAGTCGAACATCGCGCGCGTGACGGCGAAGGCGAAGGTCTCGCCCCGCTCCGCGTTGCGCGTCTCGACCCGCGCCCAGCGGGTCTCGGCGTCGACGTCGAGCCAGTGCAGGCGCACCGGCAGGCCCGCCGCCTCGGCGCGGGCGGCGAGGCGGTCGCGCTCGGCCCTCGTGGTGAAGCCGCAGTCGAACACGGCCCCGACGCCGAGGGCCGCGGCCTGTTCGGCCACCGCCCACATGCGGCCGACGCAACGCTCGATCCGCTCCAGCGCCCAGTCCATGGGCTGGGAGCCGGGCGGATGGTCGACCCAGAACAGCGCCTGCATCCAGTCGTCGAGGTGGAACGCGAGCGCCCGCTCCTCGGCGGCGATGCGCCGCGCGAGGGTGGACTTGCCGGCGCCCGTGCCGCCGTGGACGAGATGGATGCGCGGCCCGGTCATGGCCCTCAGTTCAGGAGCCCGGCATGGACCATCGCGTCCCGCACGGCGCCGCGCGTCTCCTCGGCCACGGTGACGAGGGGCTGGCGCACCTCGTCCGTGCAGCGGCCGAGCAGCGAGAGGGCGTATTTCACGGGGGCCGGATTCGGCTCCACGAACAGCGCCTTCTGCAGCGGGAACAGGCGGTCCTGGTATTCGAGCGCCTTGGCGAAGTCGCCCGCGAGCATCGCCTCCTGGAACTCCGAGCACAGCTTCGGCGCGACGTTGGAGGCCACCGAGATGATGCCGCGCCCGCCATGGGCGTTGAAGCCGATGGCGCGGTCGTCGTCGCCGCAGAGCTGGATGAAGTCCGCCCCGCAATGCCGGCGCGTCGCCGAGGGGCGCGTGGCGTCGCCGGTCGAATCCTTCACCGCCACGATGCGCGGCAGCTTGGCGAGCTCGGCCATCGTCTCGGGCTCCATGTCGATCACGGAGCGGCCGGGGATGTTGTAGATGACGATCGGCAGGTCCGACGCGTCGTGCAGCGTCTTGTAGTGGGCGAGAAGGCCGCGCTGGTTCGGCTTGTTGTAGTAGGGCGTGACGACGAGCGCGGCGTCGGCCCCGACCTCTCCGGCGAAGCGGATCAGGCCGACGGATTCGGCGGTGGCGTTGGAGCCGGCGCCGGCGATCACGGGCACGCGCTTCGCCGTGCGCTCCACGACCATGCGCACCACCTCGCGATGCTCGGCGTGGGAGAGGGTGGGGCTTTCGCCGGTGGTGCCGACGGCGACGATGCCGTGGCTGCCTTCGGCGATCTGCCAGTCGACGAGCTTGACCAGCGCCTCCTCGTCCACCTTGCCGTCCTTGAACGGGGTGACGAGGGCGGTGATGGAGCCCTTGAGCGCATCAAGGATCTCGGCGGTCATGCTGGCCTCCTTCCGCGCGGCGGGCGCGCGACTCGGAACGGCGCCGCGGCGGCGCCTCCGCTCCGGCGTGGCCGCGATTCCTATAAGCCGCGGCGGGCGGCGGCAAGCGGGGGGGTCACTCCGGCTCGACCTCGCCCATCACGGTGCCGAAGCCGCCGCCGAAATAGGTGAGCGGCCGGCCCTGCCGGGCCTGCGCGCGCATCACGCGGCCGATGAAGAGCTCGTGGTCGCCGGCGGGATAGACCGCCTCGTGCGCGCATTCGAAGACGGCGAGGGCGCCCTCGAGCACCGGCGCCCCGCCGAGGCCGGGGCGCCATTCCACCTTGGTGAAGCGATCCTCCGCCTGCGAGGCGAACTGCCGCGCGATGCCCTCCTGGTCCGCGGTCAGGATGTTCACCGCGTAGTGCGAGGCGCCGCGATAGGCGCCGAGGCGCTGGGAGCTGCGGGACAGCGACCAGAGGATCAGCGGCGGATCGAGCGAGACCGAGTTGAAGGAGTTGGCCGTGAAGCCGAGCGGCCCCCCTTCCGGCCCGACGGTGGTTATGACCGTCACGCCGGTCGCGAAGCGCCCGAGGGCGCGACGCAGCGCGGGCGGGTCCGTGGGGTCCAGAGGGTCTCCGGCGCCGGAAGCGCGCGACGTCTCCGGAACGGGGGCGGCCATGGGCGGGTTCCTTCGGTCGAGAGGGGCGGACGCGTCGCCTTCTAGATAAGAGCCACGCGGCGCGGACAAGCCCCGGCCCACGCGGCGCGTCGCTTGCCCGCGGCTCGGCGACGGGCCATCGTGGCGTCCGGCGAAGCGCGGTCCCGGAGGACCGGTGGCCGGCTGCGCCGATCGGTGATGGATTCGGCCGCGACGTATGTTACGAAATGTCACGCCGTCGTCCGCAGTCGGTAACAAGACGGCGCCAAGCAGGGAGACGCTCATGTTCCGCTTCAAGACGCTCGCCGCCGCGGCGGCGACGGCGCTCGCCGCCGCCTCCGCCTCGGCCCAGACGGCCGAGCACACGATGCTGATCTCGTCCTGGACCGGACCGACCCACGGCATCAACGCGCAGATGTGGCCGAACTTCATCAGGATGATGGAGGACGCCACCGACGGTCGCGTGACCGGCGAGGTGAAGCTCGGCCTCGCGCCGCCGCCGGCGCAGATGGACCTCGTGCTCGACGGCGCGGCGGACATGGCGATCATCTTCCACGGCTACCAGCCGGGCCGCTTCGCGACCTCCAAGCTGATCGAGCTGCCGGGCTACGAGGGCTCGGCCGCCGCGGCCTCGGCCGCCTACTGGAAGGTCTACGAGGAGCACCTCGCCGCCGCGAACGAGCATCGCGGCGTCAAGGTGCTGGCGCTGCACACGCATGGGCCGGCGCAGCTGCACACGACGTCGAAGGTGACGAGCCTCGAGGAGGTGGCGGGCCTGAAGCTGCGCGTTCCGGGCGGCGTCGGTTCGCAGGTGGGCGAGGCGCTCGGCGCGGTCGGCATCCAGGTGCCGGCCCCGAAGGTCTACGAGACCATCGCCTCCAACGCCGCCGACGGCGTCGTCATCCCGATGGAGAGCCGCAAGGGCTTCAACCTCGTCGAGGTCGCGCCCTACGTCTACCGGATGCCGGGCGGGCTCTATCGCGGCTCCTTCGCGTTCATCATGAACATGGACACCTGGGAGAGCCTGCCGGAGGACGTCCGCGCCGCGCTCGAGAACGAGGTCTTCGGCGAGCCGGCCTCACGCATGCTCGGCGGCGTCTGGGACGGGATGGACGAGGAGGGCCTCGCCCTGACCCAGGCGACGGAGGGCAACGAGATCGTCGACGCCTCGTCCGAGGACGTGGCGGCCTACGAGCCGATCAAGGCGCGGATCATCGAGGGCGTGCTCGCCGAGATCGCCGCCGTCGGCGTCGACGCGGAGGCCGCCTACGAGATGGTGAAGTCGGAGATGGCCGGCGCCACGAACTGAGCCGCGCCGCTCGACGGGCGGGCCCCCGCACCGGCGGGCCCGCCGCCCTTCCCTTCCGTTCCATGCCAGCCCCGGAGGCCCAGGGATGACCCTCGCCAAGGCCCTGCCGCGCGTCTCGCGCGCGCTCGCCTTCGTGCCGGCGCTGGTGGCGGCGGTCTCGCTGTTCGCGCTGATGCTGATGACCTTCGCGGACGTCGTGCTGCGCTCGGCCCTCGACGCGCCGCTGCCCTGGGCGACGGAGATGACGCGGATCCTGATGGCGGTCTCGATCTTCTCGGCGATGCCGGCGCTGTCGGCCTCCGGCCGGCACATCGCGGTGGACCTGACGGACCCGCTTTTCGGCCCCTGGGCGAC
>DATFKM010000037.1:0-7891 GCA_035268645.1 Paracoccaceae bacterium
AGGGCGTACATCTCGGCCGAGCGGGCGTCGGGCGGCAGACCGCGGAGGCGCCCCCGGGCGTGGAGCTCGGCGAAGCGGGTGCCGGGCTCGACCGTGAGCTGGTAGAGCGAGAGGTGGTCGACGGCCATCGCCAGCGCCTCGCGCAGCTCCGCCTCCCAGGCGGCCGGCGTCTGGTGCTGGCGCGCGTAGATCAGGTCGAAACTGACGCGATCGAAGGCGGCGCGGGCGACGTCGAAGGCGGCGCGGGCCTCGGCGGCGGTGTGCATGCGGCCGAGGGCGCGGAGGTCGGGGTCGTTCAGCGCCTGGACGCCCATCGAGACGCGGTTCACGCCGGCCGAGGCGTAGGCGCGGAAGCGGTCGGCCTCGACCGAGGTCGGGTTGGCCTCCAGCGTGATCTCGGCGTCGGGATCGAGGCCCCAGAGGGCGTCGGCCGCCTCGATCAGGGCGGCGACCGTCTCGGGCGGCATCAGCGAGGGGGTGCCGCCGCCGAAGAAGAGCGAGCCGGCGCGGCGCGGGCCGGAGAGGGCGCGGGTCGCGCGCATCTCGGCCAGAAGGGCGTCGCGCCACGCGGCCTGATCCACGTCGCGGGAGACGTGGGAGTTGAAGTCGCAGTAGGGGCACTTGGCGAGACAGAACGGCCAGTGGACGTAGAGGCCGAAGCCGCCGGCGCGCCAGTCGGGCTCGACCTCGCGGAGGGGGGCGGAGGCGGTCATGCGCGCCTCCCTGCACCGGGGCGGCGGCGCTGTCCAGCGGCGGGGCGGCGTGGCGCGGCCGCCGCGGGGTCAGTCGTCGAAGGGGACGTGGCCCAGTTTGGCGGCGAACACCCAGAGCAGGCCGAGGCCGCCGACGAAGCCCGAGACGAGCCAGCCGTAGAGGACGAAGTGGACGAACAGGCCCGCGAAGAGCGCCGTCAGCGGCAGCCACCAGCGCCGGGTGAAGCGGAAGCCGCGGGGGACGGACATCGCGTCTCAGGCCCCCCGATAGGCCGTGACCTCGATCTCGATCTTCATCTCCGGCGTCATCAGCGCGGTCACGACGGCGGTGTTGGGCGGGCGGATCGCGCCCAGCGCCTCGCGCACCGCGGGGGCCGCGGCCTCCCAATGCGCGGGATCGGTGACGAAGGCGCGGATGCGGACCACGTCCTCCATGGCGAAGCCGGCCTCGCGCAGGGCGCCGCGGACGGTGGCGAAGATGTTGCGGGTCTGCGCCTCGGGATCCTCGGGCATGGTCATGGTGGCGTAGTCGTAGCCCGTGGTCCCGGCGACGAAGCACCAGTCGCCGGCGACGAGGGCTCGGGAATAGGCGAAGCGCTCCTCGAAGGGCGAACCGGAGGCGATCAGGCGGCGCTCGGTCATGCGGCGGTCTCCAGGGCGGCGCGGAGCTTGGCGAACGCCTTCGCCCGGTGGGAGATGGCGTTCTTGGCGTCGGGGTCCATCTCGGCGAAGGTTCTCCCGCCCTCGCCCGCGTCGGGGACGAACATGGGGTCGTAGCCGTGGCCCCTGTCGCCGCGGGGCGGCCAGACGCAGCGGCCCTCGGCCTCGCCGCGGAAGGTCTCGACCGTGCCGTCCGGGCGGGCGAGGCAGAGGACGCAGACGAAGCGGGCGGTCCAGGGCTCCGGGGCTTCGGTCTCGGTCAGGGCGTCGTGCGCCTTCCGCATGGCGAGGCCGAAGTCGCGACCCGAGGGAGTCTCGGCCCAGTCGGCGGTGTGGACGCCGGGTCGCCCGCCGAGGGCGTCGATCGCGAGGCCGCTGTCGTCGGCGAGGGCGGCGAGGCCCGACGCCTCGGCGGCGGCGCGGGCCTTGAGGGCGGCGTTGCCCTCGAAGCTCGTCTCGGTCTCCTCCGGCACGGGCAGGCCGAGTTCGGCCGCCGAGACCGTCTCGAGGCCGTAGGGGGCGAGGAGGTCGCGGATCTCCCGCACCTTGCCCTCGTTGTGGCTGGCGACGACCAGCCGGCCGCCGAGCGCCTTCATGCGGCGGTCGCCTCGCGCTGGGCGGCGACGAGCCGCTCGACGCCCACGGCGGCGAGCTCGAGGATCGCGTCGAGCTCCTCGCGCGCGAAGGTCGCGCCCTCGGCGCTGGCCTGCACCTCGACGAGGCGGCCGTCGCCGGTCATCACCACGTTGGCGTCGGTCCCGGCCTCGGAATCCTCGGCATAGTCGAGATCGAGCACCACCTTGCCGCCATGGATGCCGGCCGAGACGGCGGCGACCGGGACGGCGATGGGGTTCTCCTTCAGGACGCCGGCGTCGACCAGCTTCTGCGCGGCGAGGCGCAGCGCCACCCAACCCCCGGTGATGGCGGCGCAGCGGGTGCCGCCGTCGGCCTGGATCACGTCGCAGTCGACGGTGATCTGACGCTCGCCGAGCACCACGCGGTCGGTCCCGGCGCGAAGCGAGCGGCCGATCAGGCGCTGGATCTCCTGCGTGCGGCCGGACTGCTTGCCGGAGGCGGCCTCGCGCCGGCCGCGGGTGTGGGTGGCGCGGGGGAGCATGCCGTACTCCGCCGTCACCCAGCCAAGGCCGGAATTGCGCATCCAGGGGGGCGTGCGCTCCTCGATCGAGGCGGTGCAGAGGACGTGGGTGTCGCCCATGCGGATCATGCAGGAGCCCTCGGCGTGCTTGGTGGCGCCGATCTCGATCTCGAGCGGGCGGAGCTGGTCACGGTCGCGGCCGGAGGGGCGCATGGGCGTCTCCTGAGGGGAGGCTTCGGGGATCGGGCGAGGGGATACGCACCCCGGCGCGGCGGGGCAAGCGCGGCGGCGCGATTGACGGTTTCATGCACGCACCATACCTAGAGGCGACGGAGGCGGCGCCGGCGCCGGCCGGGCCCCCGCCGTTCCGGAGGCCCCGACAGAGATGACGCATCAGCCCGCGACCCTCGGAGACCTTAACGAGCGCAGCCGCGAGATCTTCCGCCAGCTCGTCGAGACCTATCTCGAGACCGGCGATCCCGTCGGCTCGCGCACGCTGAGCCGGGCGCTCGACAAGCGGCTCTCGGCCGCGACCGTGCGCAACGTGATGCAGGATCTGGAGGAGCTCGGCCTGCTGGGCTCGCCTCACGTGTCGGCGGGGCGCGTGCCGACGCAGACCGGCCTCAGGATGTTCGTCGACGGGCTGCTGGAGATCGGCGACGTGCCGGCGGAGGAGCGCGGCGCCATCGAGCGGTCGATCGGCGAGGCGCATTCGGGCGTGCCGCAGATGATCGCGCAGGCGGGGGCGATGCTGTCGGGCCTGACGCGCACCGCCTCGCTGGTGCTGGCGCCGAAGGCCGAGGCCCCGATCCGCCACATCGAGTTCGTCACCGTCTCGCCCGGCATGGCGCTGGTGGTGCTGGTGACGGAGGACGGGACGGTGGAGAACCGGATGTTCTCGCCCCCGCCGGGCGTCACCCCTTCGGCCATGCAGGCGGCGGCGAACTTCCTGAACGCCACGTTGCGCGGACGCACGCTGAGCGAGGCCGCGCAGGCGGTGGGCGACGCCGTCGCGCAGCGGCGCGCCGAGCTCGACACGCTGGCGGCCTCGCTCGTCGAGCAGGGCTTCGCGGTCTGGGCGGGCGACGCCGGCGCAAGCGCAGCTGGTGTGGGCGGGCTCGACCGGCTGGTGATCCGCGGACGCTCGAACCTTCTGGAGGACGTGGAGGGCGAGGAGGCGCTGGAGCGGATCCGGATGCTGTTCGACGACCTCGAGCGCAAGAAGGACCTGCTCGACCTGCTGGAGCTGGCTCAGACCGGCGAAGGGGTGCGGATCTTCATCGGGTCCGAGAACAAGCTCTTTTCGCTGTCGGGTTCCTCTCTGGTGATCGCTCCTTATATGGATGCGGATCGTCGAATCATCGGCGCGCTCGGAGTCATCGGCCCGACGCGCCTGAATTACGGCCGCGTCGTGCCGATCGTGGACTACACGGCCCGCCTGATGGGGCGGCTGGTGTCCGACCGGCAGCGCGGCGCAACGCTGCGCGAGGGAAGTTGAACCGCATGACCGAGCAGACCCGACCCGACGCCGCCGACGGCGCCGCCGCGCGCCCCGAGGCCGAGCCCGCGACCGAGGCCGACGCCGCGACCGAGGCCGCGGAGCCCGAGGCGCCGGACGAGGAGGACCCCGGAACGCGCATCGCCGCGCTCGAGGCCGAGCGCGACGAGCTGAAGGACCGGGTCCTGCGCGTCTACGCCGAGATGGAGAACCTGCGGAAAAGGGCCGAGCGCGACGTGAAGGACGCGCAGGCCTACGCCGGGACCAAGCTGGCGCGGGACCTGCTGGGGGTGCACGACAACCTCGGCCGCGCCCTCGAGGCCACCGACGACGCCGTGCGGGAGGTCGCCGGCCCGCTGGTGGAGGGCGTGGAGCTGACGCATCGCGAACTGCTCTCGGCCTTCCACAAGCACTCGATCGAGCCTGTGGTCCCCGAGATCGGGAGCAGGTTCGACCCCAAGCTGCACGAGGCGATGTTCGAGGCCCCGGTGGCCGACGCCAAGCCCGGCACCGTGATCCAGGTGATGGAGAAGGGCTTCACCATCTCCGGCAGGCTGCTGCGGCCGGCCCGGGTCGGAGTCGCCGCGGCGCAGCCCGATCAGGGCTGACCCGGCGCGGGCGCGCCGTTAGGATCGGGGCCGATCCGCGACAGGAAAGGCCCCGCCATGATCCGAGACGCCGAGACGCTGCGCGCCCTCTACGGCCCGCCCTCCGAGCGGGCGGCGAAGAAGGTGATCGACCGGCTGGACCGGCATTGCCTCGACTTCCTCGCCGCCTCGCCCTTCATGCTGCTGGCGACGACGGACGGGCTGCGCGTCGACGTCTCGCCCAAGGGCGACGCGCCGGGCTTCGTGCAGGCGGACGGGGAGCGCGCGGTCCTGATCCCCGACTGGCCGGGCAATTCGCGCATCGACGGGCTGATGAACGTGCTGGCGCATCCGCGCGTCGGCGCGATCTTCATGATCCCGAACGTGCGCGAGACGCTGCGCATCAACGGACCGGCGGAGATCCATGACGACGAGGCGCTGAGGGCGCGGTTCGAGACGCGGGGGCGGCTGCCGATCACGGTGCTGCGGGTGGAGACGGAGGAGGTCTTCACCCATTGCTCCAAGGCGATGATGCGCTCGCATCTCTGGCGGCCGGAGACCTGGCCGACGGAGCGGCCGGTCGCGGGCCTCTACGACATCATCAAGGACCACGCCGCCATGCCGGTGCCGGAGATGACGGAGGCGGAGATGCTCGAGAGCTTCGAGCGCCAGCTCTACTGAGCAATCAGATCATGTCCGCCAGCGCGGCGGCGTCGGTCCCCTCCGGCAGGGTCCCGGCGGTGCGCCCCCAGTCGCCCCCGAGGCGGGTGGCGAGGAAGGCGCCGGCGGCCGGCGAGCCCGTGCGCATCAGCTCCGAGGCCTGGAGGAGCAGCGCGAGACGCTCCGTCAGTTCCCGGGCGCGGGCTTCAGTCGGACGGTGCGCCAGCGCGAGGGCGGCGTCGAGCGCGGCGTCGTAGCCGGCGTCCTCGCCGCGTCGGCGGGAGAGTTCGGCCGCCAGCGCCTCGCCGGCCTCCGGCGCCTTGGCGAGGGTGCGCAGCACGTCGAGGCAGATGACGTTGCCCGACCCCTCCCAGATCGAGTTCAGCGGCGCCTGGCGGTAGAGCATCGGCATCGGGCTCTCCTCGACGTAGCCGGCGCCGCCGAGGCACTCCATCGCCTCGTAGCAGAGGGCCGGGGCGCGCTTGTTGTTCCAGTACTTCATCAGCGCGACCGTGAGGCGGGCGAAGGCGCGGTCCTCGTCGGAGGCCCCGTCGAAGGCGCGGGCGACGCGCATGGTCCCGGCGAGGCCGCCGATCCAGTCGAGCGCGAGGTCGCCCAGCACCGCCTGCATCAACGGCTGGTCGGCGAGGCGCTTCTGGAAGGCGGAGCGGTTCCGGGTCCACCACGCCGCCTCGTCGAGCGCCCGGCGCATGAAGCCGACGGGGGCCATCGCGGCGTCGAGCCGGGTGTGGTGCACCATCTCGAGGATCGCGGGGACGCCGCGGCCGGCCTCGCCCACCTGCCGCGCCCAGGCGCGGCGGTACTCGATCTCGGACGAGGCGTTGGCCTTGTCGCCCATCTTGTCCTTCAGGCGCTGGAGCTCGATCGGGTTGCGCTCCCCGTCCGGGGTCCAGCGGGGGACGAGAAAGCAGGTCAGGCCCTCGTCCAGATAGGCGAGGGTCAGGAACGCGTCCGACATCGAGGCGGAGCAGAACCACTTGTGGCCTGTCAGGCGGAAGGCGTCGCCGTCGGGCTCCGCCCGGGTGGTGTTGGCGCGGACGTCGGATCCGCCCTGCTTTTCGGTCATCGCCATGCCGAAGGTGGCGGAGGTCTTGTCGGCGGCGGGCTTCGCTGCGCCGTCATAGGCGCGGGCGAGCATCTTCGGGCGCCAGAAGGCGGCGAGCTCGGGTTCCGCCCGGAGGGCCGGAACGGCGGCGTAGGTCATGGTCAGCGGGCAGCAGACCCCGGGCTCGATCTGGCCGAGCAGATAGACCGTCGCGGCATGGGCGGCGTGGCCGCCGGGCGCGTCCTCGAAGGCGCGGGCGGCATAGCCGGCCTCCGCCCCGCGGCGCATCATGGCGTGGTAGCCGGGGTGGAAGGCGACCTCGTCGAGGCGCCGGCCGAAGCGGTCGAAGGCCTTGAGCTCCGGCGGGACGCGCTGCGCGGCGAGGGCGTCGGCCCGCGCCTCGGGCGAGCCGATCGAAGCGGCGAAGGCGGCCAGGGCTTCGGCGTCGCCGGGCGCGGCCTCGGCCACCGCGGCGCGGAGGGGCGCGTCGGCGGTCCAGAGGTCGAGCGCCTCGCGGGGCTCGGGCTGGTTGACGACCTCGTGCGTGGCGAGGCGGCCGCGGGCGGGGCCGGAGCCGGCGGGGGCGGCCTTGTCGAGCATGGCGGATCCTCCCGGTGTCTGTCGTCCGATTGGATCATGCGCCGGGCGGGCGCGAAAGGGGCCGCTTGCACCCCGCCGCGGCGGCCGCGACATTGCGCGCGACATGCAGGGGAGGAACCGATGCCGTTGATTCTGTACGGGCGCAGCCTGTCGCCCTTCGCGCGCCGCATCGCGATCTGGTGCGCGCTTCAGGACCGCGAGGTGGAGCGCCGCAAGATCCTGGTGACGGGCGAGGACTTCGAGACGCTGAAGGGCCTCAACCCCGTCGGCCGCGTGCCTGTGCTGGAGACCGAGGACGGCGCCCATCTGATCGAGACCGCGGCGATCATCGACTGGCTGGAGGACACCGCGCCCGAGGGGAAGCGCGTGCTGCCCGCCACCGGCGCGGCGCGGCGCGACGCGATGCAGGAGATGGCGTTCGGCAACTCGGTCGTCGAGAAGGGCGTGGCGCTGGTCTACGAGAAGAACCGCCGGCCGGAGGAGTTCCAGTGGCCGGAGTGGCGCGCGCGGCTGGAGGGGCAGATCGCCGGCGGCCTCGCCGCGATCGAGGCGCATGCGCCGGCGGACGGCTGGCTCGGCGGCGAGGGGCCGGGCGCGGGCGACGTGGCGTTCGTCATCGCGCACGACTTTCTTGCGGCGACGAACCCGTATCTGCTGGAGGCGGGGTATCCGAAGCTGAAGGCGCTCGCGGCCCGGGCGGACGCGCTGCCGGCCTTCGCCGAGAGCCGCCCGGAGACCTGACATGGGACGCCCGCTGGTCGAGCCGGGCGGGGACTGGGACGCGATCCGGGCGCGGTTCCGCTGGCCGCGGCCGGAGCGGTTCAACCTCGCCCGGGCCTGCTGCGGCGACTGGGCCGCGGCGGAGCCCGACCGGCCGGGGCTGATCTTCCTGCGCCCGGACGGGGAGCGGCGGGTCTGGACGCATGGCGAACTGTGGCGGGCCTCCGGGCGGCTGGCGAACGCGCTGGCGGCGCGGGGGCTTTCCGCGGGCGACCGCTGCGGGCTGCTGCT
>DATFKM010000038.1:0-12136 GCA_035268645.1 Paracoccaceae bacterium
CGGCGTTTCCTCAGGCTGACGCTGCCGATGCTGGCGCCCTACGCCTTCGCGACGCTGCGCACCTCCTTCGGCGTCGCCTGGAAGGTGGTGCTGACGGCCGAGCTCTTCGGCGGATCCGGCGGCGTCGGCTACCTCCTGAACACGGCCCGGCAGGAGTTCGACACCGAGACGATCTTCGCCGTGATCGTCTTCATCCTGCTGTTCGTGGCGCTGGCCGAACTCGTCGCCTTCCGCCCCGCCCAGCGCGCGCTCGACCGGCGCTACGGCCGTGGTTGAGGCCCCTCCCGCCCGCCCGCTCGCCGAGCGCGCCGTCGCAGAGGGCGCCATCCTGCTGATGCTGCTCGGCTGGTGGCTGACGGCGAAGGATCTGCCGGACTTCGTGCTGCCCGGCCCGCTCGACGTCGCGGCGGCGATGGGGGCGCTGGCGCTGGACCCCGACCTCGCCGGGCATGTCGCGACGAGCTTCCTGCGCGTGCTAGGCGCGGTGCTCTGCGCGCTGGCGGTCGCGACGGCGCTGGCGGCGGCGGTCCGCTCCGGCCCGGTCATGGCCACGATCGTCGAGCGCAACCTTCTGGTGGTGCTCAACAGCTTCCCCTCGGTCGGCTGGGCGATCCTCGGCGTGACGTGGTTCTCGGTCTCGAACGGCACCGTCATCTTCATCGAGACGATGATCGTGCTGCCCTTCATGCTGATCAACGCCATCGAGGGCTTCCGCCAGATCGACCCGGAGCTGGACGAGATGGGCCGCTCGCTCTCGCGCTCCCGCTGGCGGCGCTTCGCCAGGCTGCAGCTGCCGCTGATCCTGCCGTTCCTGATCGCCGGGGTCCGCATCTCCTACGGCATCGCCTGGAAGATCGCGCTGGTGGCGGAGCTCTTCGGCGCCTCCTCCGGCCTCGGCTGGCTTCTGCAGCAGGCGCAGACGCGGGCGGACGCGGCGACGGTGTTCGCCGCCTGCCTCGTCATCGTCGTCATCTTCGCGCTGGTCGACGGGCTCGTGCTGCGCCCGCTCGCCCGGCGCTGGTCGATCAACACCGGAGGACAGTCATGAAGACCGAGCGCATCGGCCCCGCCCCGCACATCGCGGTGGACCACGCGGGCGAAGGGGATCTCGTCGTGTTCCTGCACGGCATCGGCGGCAACAAGCGCAACTGGCACGACAACCTGCCCGCCTTCGCCGAGCGCTACCACGCCGTCGCCTGGGACGCCCGCGGCTACGGCGAGTCCGACGACTACGACGGCCCGCTCGACTTCGACGACTTCGCCCGCGACCTCGCCCGCGTCCTCGATCATTTCGGCGCGGAGACGGCCCATGTCGTCGGCCTCTCCATGGGCGGCCGCATCGCGGCGAGCTTCAACCAGCACTTCCCCGAGCGGGTGAAGTCCCTCGTCCTCTGCGACACCCATCTCGGCTTCGCCGCCTTCACGCCGGAGCGCCGGGCCGAATTCGTGCGCCTGAGGAAGGAGCCCCTCGTCAACGGCAAGGAGCCGAAGGACATCGCCCCCGTCGTGGCCGAGACCCTGATCGGGAACCCCGCCCACCGCGAGGCCTTCGACAAGCTCGTCGACTCGATGAACCGCCTCCACAAGGAGAGCTACATCAAGACCATCGAGGCGTCGGTGAGCATGGACCACAAGGAGCTCTACGCCGACGTCAAGGCCCCGACGCTGGTGGTCGTGGGCGACCTCGACCGGCTGACGACGCCCGAGATGGCGCGGCGGATCGTCGACAAGGTCCCCGGCGCCCGCCTCGAGATCATCGAGGACGCCGGCCACCTCTCCAACATCGAGCAGCCGGAGGCGTTCGACCGGGTGGTGCTCGACTTCCTCGCGGAGGTGGACGCGCGGGACTGACGCGCGCCCGTGCCGGACAGCGGCCGACGCGGGGCGCCGGTGTCGGCGTGATCTCGGGCGTGATCCGAACGGCGTCACGGCGGCGATGACGTCGAACCGCCTCGCCGGGCCCGCGACCCGATCACGCGGCCGGCTTCACCGAACCCGGCAGGCCGACCGGCTTGCGGATCGTCGGCGGGCGCTTCGACGGGGCGTCTCGGTCCGCCGCTGGAGCGCGCGGCCCGATGGTCGCCACGGCTCGCGATCGTCGGACAAGCTCGGCGGCCGCGTCGGGAGCCTGCCGTCGGATCGGGTCCGACGATCTCGACGCGTCCGGTGCGGCTGCCGGGCCGCCCGTTCCGACGGCCGGGGGCGGGGGCTTGGCGCGCGCCGACGCCGACGTCGCGCCCAGCCTCGCCCGGCCGCCTTGCCGGCGTCTCGGACGGCGCGCCGCACGCGCCGGAGGATCCGCGCGCCTGCGCCGCGGGGATGGTCCGACCTCCGTGCGCGGGTCCGGCGAGGGCGCCGAACCTAAGGGGTCGCACGGCTTGACCCGACGTCGACGCAAAGGTCAGGATGACATGCGGTCGCGCGACGAGACAACGCGTCACGCGACCGCTGCACAGGCCAGGGCGCGCGGCAATGACGCGTCCGGCCTTAGGGAGGAGACGACCCATATGACCGATTCCAATCGGATTCTCCGCCGCCGCGACCTGCTGAAGTCGGCCGGCGCCGTGGCGGGGGCGGCGGCGGTGAGTTCGGTGCTCGGGGCCCCGAGCATCGCGCGCGGACAGGGCAAGGTCATCCGCGTGGGCATGCCCACGATCCTGTCCGGGCGCGTGGCGATCCTCGGCGAGTCGAGCCGCGACGCGGCGCGGGTCGCGGTCGAGCGCTTCAACGCCGCGGGCGGCGTGAACGGGCGCGAGATCGAGCTGGTGGTGCGCGACTCCCGCGGGCAGCCGGACGAGGCGGCGCGCGTGACCCGAGACCTGGTCAACTCCGAGGGCTGCGAGATCATCATCGACGCCGAGGCGTCCTCGGGCGCCTTCGCGGTGCACGAGGTGATCAGCGACCTCGGCGTGCTGTGCATCCACACCTGCTCGGAGACATCGGCCCTCACGGCCGATCCCGAGCTGCACGTGCCGACCGCCTTCCGCGCCGCCCGGCAGGGCATCCACGACGCGGTCGCGGGCGGCGGCTACGCGGCGGATCTGGCCAAGGAGAAGGGCCTCGTGCGCTGGATGACCTGCTCGCCCGACTACGCCTACGGTCGGGACAACACGGCGCAGTTCATCGAGTATCTCGCGATCTTCGCGCCGGAGATCGAGATCGTGAACCAGGCCTGGCCGAAGCTGTTCGAGCCCGACTACACCGCCTACGTCACCCGCATCCTTCAGGTGGAGCCGGACGCGATCTACTCCGCGCTCTGGGGCGGGGACCTGGTGTCGTTCCTCGAGCAGGCCAATCTCTACCGGGTGTTCGGCTCCGGGCGGACCTTCTTCTCGGGCGGGCTCGCCGATCCGCCGATCGTCAACGCCCTGAACCAGCTGCCCCCGGATCTGCACTCGGTGTTCCGCTACGATCCCGAGTATCCGGGCGGCGAGGGCAACCGGAAGTTCTACGCGGACTACACGGCGCTGAGCGAGACCCAGCCCACGCACTGGTCGTGGCAGAACTTCACCGCCGTGCAGTTCATGACCGAGGCGCTGAAGCGCACCGGCGGAAACACGGACGGCGCCGCGCTCGCCGCCGAGGTGAAGGGCATGGAGGTCTCCTCCCCGTTCACCGAGAGCGGGACCATCTCGATGCGGGCCGACGACCACACGATCGTCGGCTACCCGGTGGCCTGGGGCCGCTCGATCCCCGAGCCCAAGGGCTTCGGCAACTGGGTGCGCGGCGACTGGGGCGAGATCCTGGAGAAGGAGACCGAGTGGAAGCAGCGCCAGGGCTACCTCTGAGCGCCTGCGCCCGATCGCGCCGCCCGTCGCCGGCCTGACGCCGGCGGCGGGCGCCTTCTCCCCGATCCCAGCAGGAGGGTCTCATGGACCTCGAGGCGCTCGCGGGCTGCCTGTCTTCGGCCGCGTGCGCGGTGACGCAGGTCTCGACCGGCCTGATCATCGGCATGCTGCTGTTCCTCGTCGCCTCGGGGCTGTCGCTGATCTTCGGCGTGCTCGGCGTGATCAACTTCGCGCACGGCGCCTTCTACATGCTCGGCGCCTATCTCGCCTTCGCCGCCTACGGGCTGACCGGAAACTTCGTGGCCGCGATGCTCGCCGGCGCGCTGGGCGTCGCGGTCTTCGGCGCGGTGTTCGAGCGGGTCTTCATCAGCCGCATCTACGGGCGAGACGTGCTGATGCAGCTGCTGCTCTGCTACGGCTTCGTGCTGATCCTCGACGACATGGTGAAGATCGTCTGGGGCGCCGACTACAAGATGATGGGCATGCCGCAGACCTTCGCGCTGCCCCCGGTCTTCGTCGCGGGCGGCCCGGTGCCGCCCTACTACATCTTCATGATCGGGGCGGCGGTGGCCGTGGGCGGGCTGCTCTGGCTCGGCATCTCGCGCACGCGCTTCGGCAAGCTGGTGCGCGCGGCCGCCCACAATCCGCAGATGGTCGGGGCGCTGGGGGTCAACACCAAGCTGCTCTACGCCAGCGTCTTCGGGATCGGCTCGCTGCTGGCGGGGCTGGCGGGCGCGCTGGCGGCGCCGGTGCGCTCCCTGACGCCGGGCATGGGCCTCTCGATCCTGATCGAGAGCTTCATCGTCACCGTGATCGGCGGCATGGGCTCGATCGTGGGCGCCTTCGTCGCGGCCCTCCTGATCGGGCTGACGCGCGCCCTCGGGGCGATCGGCTTTCCGCTGTTCGTCGACGGGGCGATGTTCGTGATGATGGCGATGGTGCTGATCCTGCGGCCGAGCGGCCTGTTCGGGCGGCAGGTGTGAGCATGTCCGCGAACGGCCTTCTCCGCGATCTCGCCCTGGCCGCGGCGGCGCTGGCGCTGCTGCTGCTCGTCCCGGCCGCGTTCCCGAACCCGGCGCTGGTGGACTTCATCATCTACGTCGCCGCCTACGGGCTGCTGGCGATGTCGCTGAACCTTCTCACCGGCTACACCGGCCTCGTCTCGTTCGGGCATGCGGCCTACTTCGCCGGCGGGGCCTATTCCTTCGGGCTGCTGATGCAGTCGGGGGCGGTCTCGATCCCGGCCGCCTTCGCCCTGTCGGTCGGGTTCAGCGCGCTGCTGGCCCTGGTGATCGGGGCGATCTGCGTGCGCCTGAAGGAGATCTACTTCGCCTTCCTGACGCTCGCCTTCCAGATGATGTTCCATTCCGTCATCCTCACCTGGGTCTCTCTGACCGGGGGCGACCAGGGGCTGATGGGCGGCATTCCGCGTCCCGTGTTCTGGGGGATCGATCTGGCCGACGCGGGAAGCTTCTACGTGTTCTGCGTCGTGGTGTTCCTGATCTGCGTGGTGATCCTGCGCCAGATCACGCAGTCGCCGTTCGGCTATACGCTGCGGCTGATCCGCGACAATCCCCGGCGGGCGGAGTTCCTCGGCATCGACGTCTACCGCGCGAAGCTGACCTCTTTCGTGCTGGCGGGTTCGGTGGCGAGCGTCGGGGGCATCCTGCTGGCGCTGTTCGCCTCGGGCGCCTATCCCGAGTTCGCCTACTGGACGATGTCCGGGCAGGCGATCTTCATGATCATGCTCGGCGGCTCGCAGGTGTTTCTCGGGCCGCTGCTGGGCGCGGTGCTGCTGCAGGGGCTCAATCACTACGTCACGGCGTTCACCGAGCATCACGGGCTGGTGCTGGGCGTCGTGATCGTGGCCGCCGTGCTCGGCATGCGCCGGGGCCTCGCCGACTTCGTCTGGGACCGTCGCGAGACGCGGCGCGAGCGACGGGCGGCCGAGGACGCATCGGCCGCCGGAACCGGGGCGGGATCGGCGCCCGCCGGCGCGGCGAAGGAGGGCGGGACGTGAGCTTGGATCTCTCGGGCCGCGTCGCGGTCGTCACGGGCGGCGCGAGCGGCATCGGCGCGGCCTGCGTCCGGCGTCTGGCGGAGGCGGGCGCGAGGCTGTCGGTGGCCGACCTCGACCGTCCGGGCGCGGAGCGCGTCGCCGCGTCGCTGCCCGGCGAGGGGCACGCGGCCCACCCCCTCGACGTGCGGGACGCCGAGGCGGTGGAGGCGCTGGCCGCCCGGGTGGAGGCCGAGCTCGGCCCCTGCGCGATCCTCGTCACCTCCGCCGGCGTCATCCAGGTCCCCCAGCCGCCGGAGACGCTGTCGATGGAGGAGTGGGACCGCGTCGTCTCCGTCGATCAGCGGGGCGTCTGGGCGAGCTGCCTCGCCTTCGGCCGGCGCATGGCGCTGCGCGGGGCCGGGGCGATCGTCAACATCGCCTCGGTGGCCGGCATGCGGTCGATGCCGCTGCACGCCTATTCGCCGGCCAAGGCGGCGGTGATCTCGATGACCGAGTGCCTCGCCGCCGAATGGGGCCGCTCGGGCGTGCGGGTCAACGCGGTCTCGCCCGGATACACGCTCACGCCCGCGCTGAGCGACGCCATCGCGAAGGGCGAGCGGGACGTGTCGCTGATCGAGGACGTGACGCCGATGGGACGGCTCGTCCGGCCCGAGGAGATCGCCGAAGCGGTCGCGTTCCTCGCCGGCGACGCCGCCTCGGCGGTCAGCGGCGCGACGCTGCCGGTGGACGGCGGCTGGCTCTCGGGCCCGTCCTGGCGGACCTACGGGCCGCTGCGGCCGGCGCGGGGGAACTGATGCTCGAGATCTCGAACCTGACCAAGTCCTTCGGCGGCGTGGAGGCGATGAAGGACGTGTCGCTGGACTTCCCCGCCGGCTCGCTCACCGCGGTGATCGGCCCCAACGGCGCGGGAAAGACCACGTTCTTCAACCTGATCTCGGGCCATGTCCGGGCCGATCGGGGCGAGGTCCGCCTCGACGGAGAGGACGTGATCGGCCTCTCCAGCCGGGAGATCGTGCGCCGGGGCATGTGCCGGGCCTTCCAGGTCGCCAGCATCTTCCCCGACATGACCATGGAGGAGAGCCTGACCGCCGCGGCGACGGCGCGGCGCGGAGAGCTGTTCTCGCTGCTGCGCCGGGCGCCGCTGCCGGCGGCGAGGGCGCGGGCGCGGGAGATCATGGACCTGCTCGGCCTGACGGCGCGGGCCGGGGCGCTCTCGCGCAACCTCTCGCACGGCGAGCAGAAGCTGCTCGACATCGCGCTGGCGCTGGCGCTGGAGCCCAAGGTGCTGCTGCTGGACGAGCCCACCGCCGGCATGGGCGCCGAGGAGCGCTGGCGCATGATCGAGAAGGTTCATGCGCTGTGGGAGGCCACCGACCTCACCGTGATCTTCATCGAGCACGACATGGACATCGTCTTCAGCATCGCCCAGTCGATCGACGTGCTGAGCTACGGCCGGGTGCTGGCCCGCGGCACGCCCGAGGAGATCCGGCGCGACGAGGACGTGATCGACGCCTATCTGGGACGCGATCATCACCACGCCGAGCCGGAGGCCGCCCCATGAGCGAGACGTCGATCGAAGCCGGCGCGGCGGCCGGGCCTTCAGGCGCCCCGCTGCTGGAGGTCGACGGGCTCGACGTCTTCTACGGCGCCAGCCAGGTGCTGTTCGGCCTCGGCCTCGCGGTGCGGGAGGGGCAGATCATGGCGCTGCTCGGCCGCAACGGCGCGGGCAAGAGCACCACCTTCAAGGCCGTCGCCGGCATCGCGCCGCCGAGGGCCGGCGCGGTGCGGCTGCGCGGGCGCGACCTCGCGCGGACGTCCTCGTACCGGATCGCCCGGGCGGGGATCGGCTACGTGCCCGAGGACCGGCAGGTCTTTCCCGAGCACAGCGTGGAGGACAACCTCCTGATCGGCGAGAAGCGCGGACCGGACGGGGAGCGGCGCTGGACCCGCGAGGCGATCTACGAGGTCTTCCCGACCCTGGCCGGGATGCGCCGGCGCATGGCCGGTCGGCTTTCGGGCGGCGAGCAGCAGATGCTCACCATCGCCCGGACGCTGATGGGCAACCCCGACCTGGTGCTGCTCGACGAGCCGTCGGAGGGGCTGGCGCCGATCATCGTCCAGCAGATCGGCGCGCTGATCCGCCGCCTTCAGGAGACGGGCGTGACCATCCTGATGGCCGAACAGAACATGAACTTCTGTCTGAACGTGGCCACGCACGCGACCGTCGTCGACAAGGGCGTGGTCGTCTACGCCGACACCATCGAGGGGCTGCGCCGGAACGAGGAGATCACCCGGCGCTACCTCTCGATCTGAACGCCGACCGCCGCGAGACGAGAGGAGCCCGATGCAGCTCGATCCCGACGCCGCGGCCGTTCTCTCGGCGCTGAACGACCCGGAACGGACGCCTTTCGACCGGATGGAGGTGGCCGAGGCCCGCGCCGCCTACGGCGCCGCGCGCGCCGCGACCACGCTCGAGCCGATCCCGCTGCCCGCGATCCGCGACGTCGCGCTGGCGGGGCCGGCGGGGAGCGTTCCGGCCCGTCTCTATCGGCCCCGGCCGGAGTCGGAGGGGCCGTTGCCGGCGCTGGTCTTCCTTCACGGCGGCGGCTGGGTTCTCGGCGATCTCGACTCGCATGACGGTCTTTGCCGGCGTCTCGCCGCGGCCTCCGGCTGCGCGGTGGTCGCCGTCGACTATCGGCTCGCGCCCGAACACCGTTTCCCGGCCGCGTTCGAGGACGCGCTCGCCGCGACGCGGGCCGTGGCTGTGGCCGCGCCGGAGCTCGGCGTCGATCCGGAGCGGCTCGCCGTCGGCGGCGACAGCGCCGGCGGCAATCTCGCGGCCGCCGTCTGCCTCGCCCTCCGCGAGGCGCCGGGGCCGCGGCTGCGCTTCCAGCTGCTGATCTATCCCGCGCTCGACTTCGCGATGGGGACCGAGTCCCAGCGGATGTTCGCCGAAGGCCACTTCCTCACGGCGGCGCTGCAGCGGTGGTTCCGGGGTCACTATCTGGGCGAGGCGGGACCGCTCGGGGACTGGCGCGCCTCGCCGCTTCGGGCGTCGAGCCTCGCCGGGCTTCCGCCGGCCTTCGTGCTGACCGCCAGCCACGATCCGCTGCGCGACGAGGGCGAGGCCTACGGCGCGCGGCTCGCCGCCGAAGGCGGGGTCGCCACCTTGTGGCGCGTTCCGGGGCAGATCCACGGCTTCCTGCCGCTCGATCGGGCCATACGCGCCGCGCCGGGCGTCGTCGAGGTCCTCGGTCGGCATCTCGCCTCGAACCTCGACGCCCGGTCGGATCCGTTGCGCCGGGCGTGAGGCGGCCGAACGAGCCGCGTCACTCCTCCGGCGAGATCGGCGGCGAGGCGGGTCTGCCGGCGATCCCGCGCCAGGCCGCGAAGAGCGGCGGAAGCAGCCACACGAGCAGCACCACGACGCCGAGGACGGCGGCGATCGGACGTTCGAAGAACGCGAGCAGGTCGCCGTCCGCCTTGATCATCGCCGTCATGAAATTGCCCTCCAGCATCGGTCCCAGCACCAGCCCGAGGATCGCGGGCGCGACCGGAAAGCCGTTCTCCTCCATGACGAAGGCGAGCACGCCCATGACCAGCACGATGACGACGCCGAACAGCGAGTTGTCGATGGCGTAGGCCCCCACGATCGAGAGCAGCAGCACGATCGGCCAGATCACGGCCCGCGGAATGCGCAGGATGTATCGCGCACCGCCGATCGCGAGGAAGCCGAGCGGGATCAGCGCGAGGTTGGCGATGAAGAAGGCGACGAAGACGCCGTAGATCAGTTCGGGCGAGTTGATGAAGATCATCGGCCCCGGGTTCATCCCCTTCACGTAGAGCACCCCGATCACGATCGCGGTGATGGAGTCGCCCGGGATGCCGAAGACGAGCGCCGGCACCCAGGCCCCGCTGAGCGCGGCGTTGTTCGACGCCCCGGCGTCGACGATGCCCTCGACGTGGCCGGTTCCGAACTTCCGGGGCTCCTTCGAGAACCGCTTCGCGAGGGCGTAGGACACCCAGGCGCCGATGTCGCCGCCGGCGCCGGGCAGGACGCCGACGCCGGTGCCGATGACGCTGCCGCGAACGACACCCTTCCAGTAGCGCCGCAGGATCCCGCCGACGCCGCGGAAGACCTGCATGAGGCCCTGCAGGCGAGGCGCGGGCACGTCCTGGGTCTGCAGGACGTTGCGCATGATCTCGGCCACCGCGAACATCCCGATCATCGCCGGAATGAAGGCGACTCCGCCGAAGAGATCCGGAACGCCGAGGGTGTAGCGCGGATGGCCGGCGGTGACGTCGAGGCCGACGGTCGCGAGGAAAAGGCCGATCAGCAGCGACACCGCGCCCTTGAGCGGCGAGGCGGTGGAGACGAACACCGCGCAGGTGAGCCCGAGGCAGGCGAGCCAGAAATACTCGAACTGCGTGAACTGCAGCGCCACCTCCGCGAGCATCGGCGCGGAGAGCACGAGGACCGTCGTGCCCACCAGCCCGCCGATCGCCGAGCAGATCAGCGCCGTGCCGAGCGCCTGCTCGCCCAGCCCTTTGCGGGTCATGGCGTAGGCCTCGGCGGCGTAGGCGGCGGAGGCCGGCGTGCCCGGCACGCGCAGCAGCGCGCCGGGCAGGTCGCCCGCGAAGATCGCCATCGCCGTCGCCGTGACCATGGCCGCGATGGCGGGCACGGGATCCATGAAGAAGGTGATCGGGACCAGCAGCGCCGTCGCCATGGTGGCGGTCAGGCCCGGAATGCAGCCCACGAGCAGCCCGAAGACGGCGGCCGCGAGCATCACCGTCAGGACCTCGAGGTTGAGGACCAGCGGCAGCGCGTCGAAGATCGGGTGCATCGGCCCTCCGGCGGAAGCGGTCAGAACACGAGCGGCTCGAGGACGCCCCATGGCAGGGGCACCAGGAGCCACTCGTTGAACGCCTGGTGCACCGCCAGCACGGTTCCGGCGGCGATGGCGATGGAGCTGAGCGGACGCCCGCGAAGGCGAAGCAGCAGCCCGGCGACGATCACGAACGCCGTCGGGATGAAGCCGAGGGGCTCGGAGACGAGGACGTAGAAGACGAGCGCCGCGATCACGAGGCCGACGTTGACGAAGCGGCCCGGCGCCCCGCCGAGATCGACGGGCGGCGCCGCGCTCCACCGCCGCAGACCCGACGCCACGAGCAGCAGGCCCGCGACGCCGAGCCCGACGGAGATGATCAGCGGGAACAGCGCCGCGCCGTAGTTCTGGCCCGGAACCTGCGGAAAGCTCCGGGCCTCGAGCCCCGCGATCAGGGCGAAGACGACGAGGACGGCGCCGATGATGGCGTCGTTGAGCTTCACGGAACCGCCCTCGATCCGTCGGCGCCTATTTCGCCAGCCCGACCGCCTTCAGGACCTTGCCGTAGTTCGCGTCGGCCTCGGCGTAGTGCTCGGCCAGACCCTCGGGGCCCGCCCAGGTCATGGCGAAGCCGCGGTTCTCCATGAACTCGCGGAAGGCGTCGCTCTGGTAGATGTTCTCCATCGCCGCGGCGAGCTTGCTGCGGACGTCCTCGGGCAGCCCCTTCGGTCCCGCGACGGTGCGCCAGGCGGCGGTGGTCCAGGCCGGGCCGCCGGATTCCTCCAGCGTCGGCACGTCCGGGAAGGCCGGCAGCCGCTCGTCCGACATGACGGCGAGCACCTTGATCTTGCCGGCCTCGCGCAGCGCCCGGGCCTCCACCACCGAGGCGGTGACCACGTCGATGCCGCCCGCAGCGAGATCGGCGAGCGCGGGCGCGGCGCCCTGCGAGGGCACCCAGACGACGGCGTTCGGCTCGAGGCCGGCCTCCACCAGCATGCCGGCGAGGGCGAGGTGCCAGATGCCGCCCTGGCCGGTGCCGGAGCCCTTCATCTCGCCGGGGTTCTCCCCCGCCGCCTCGAGGAACTCGCCTGCGCTCTCGTAGGGGCTGTCGGCGTGGACCGACAGGCCGGCCGGATCGGCGTTGTAGAGCGCGATCGGGGTGTAGGCCTCGTAGGTGAGGTCGGTGAGGCCGACCCAGTGCATCATCGCGATCTCGACGGTGACGATGCCGATCGTGTAGCCGTCGGGGTCGGCCGAGGCGATCGCCTGGTGGCCGACGACGCCGCCGCCGCCGGTGCGGTTGACCACGTTCACCGGCACGCCGAGCTCGTCCTGCATCAGCCGTCCGATCATGCGGCCCGTCGCGTCGGTGCCGCCGCCGGCCGACCACGGAACCAGAATCGTGATCGGACGCTCGGGATATTCGGCGCGCGCGGCGCCCGAGGTCGCGAGCGCGGCGAAGGCCGTGCCGGCCGCGACGAGTGCGGTGAGCATATGTC
>DATFKM010000039.1:0-5309 GCA_035268645.1 Paracoccaceae bacterium
CCCCTCGCGGCGCCGGCGCCCGACCAAGGCCCGACGCTCCCGACCCCGGACCTCGCCGCCGCCCCCACCGACGAGACCGCCGCGCGCATCGAGGCCGCCCACGAGGCGCTGGCGCAGGCCGAGGCCGACCGCGTCGTCGGCCGCTCCGCCGTCGAGGTCATCGAAGCGGCGACCGAGATGATGCGCGTCGCGCAGGCCACCCGGCCCGGTCCGCCCGACCCCGAGGCCGAGGCGCGCAAGGCGGCGCTTCACGTCCGGGCGATCCGCGCCGCCGGCGGGCTCCTTCAGGCGCTCGCCGCCGCGGCGGGGCTTCACGCCTGGGCGACGAGCCCGGCCGGCTCCCTGCTGCTCACCCGAACGCAGCCTTTGCTCGAATGGTTCGCATCTCTTTTTCCGTGAAGGCGCACGGAGCGCTCGCTGGATGTTAACCGACGACCCGGACTCTGATCCCGAGCCCCGAGCACGGGCGAATCACCCGCCGCCCCGTCCGACGACGTCGGCACATGGGCGGCACGAAAGGCCGACCCGGGTCCGACGCCGGGCCGACGCGAGACGCACCAAAGGCTGACCAGGGGCAGACGAAAGGCCGACGGCGTCGGTACGAATGGCCGACAAGGGCTGCACGAAGGCGGCACGGACGCCGCACGCATGCGGGACCGCTCAGCGCTCCTCCCGCTCCCCCTCCCGGGGCGAAAGGCCGTAGGGCGCGACCAGCCGCCAGACGTGCTCCGGGATCATCCAGCGCATCCGCTTCGGGCGCTGCGCCCTCAGATGGAGAACCGTCTCGATCGCCTTCATCTCCAGCCGCGCCCGCGCGAACTCCAGCCCCCGCGGCCCGATCCGGGGCTGCAGCCACGCCACGATCGGCCGCGCCCAGTCCGGCATCGCGCGCAGCGGCAGGCCCCCCGCCGCCCGCTCGACGTTCCTGAGGAACCCCGCCACCGCGCCCTTGCGCCGCCCCTTCGAGCCCGGCGCCTCGACCTCGAGCTCGCCGCCCAGCGCCGCGACCATCTCCTCGCCCCGGTCGTTGCGCACCAGCAGCCACTGGCGGCCCTCGCCGCCCATGTAGCCCACCGTCACGTCCGCGAGGGCGTTCACGTAATCCACGCAGGTCCGGCACTCGAGCGGAAAGAAGTCCGCCGGCAGCTTCGAGATCGGCAGCTTCAGGAACGGGATCGTCTCGACCCGCCCGTCGTCGAAGCGCAGCTCCACCCGGTAGTCGGCCCGGAACTCGAGATAGCTGATCGTCTCCGGCCGGTCCGAGAGCAGCGCGAGGAACTCGTGAAACCGCTCGGTCGTGGTGTTGTCCGAGCAGGGAGTGCCGATGACGTAGAGCCGCTCCAGCCCCAGCTCCGCCTCCAGCGCCCGCAAGGCGTGGACCTGGCAGGGAATTCCGATCACCGCCAAGCGCTTGTGGCCCGCCGCCACCGCCGGCTCCACCAGCGCCAGCAGCGGCGCCCAGCCCATCCGCATCCCCCGGCAGCGGGCGAGGTCGGCCGGATCCTCCACCAGCACCGGCACGGGCTTCCAGCGGTCCTCCGGATCCGGCGCGACGGTCAGCACCCCCGTCACCGCCCCCGTCTCCAGCAGCCGCTCCGCGAGGCGCGTGGTGATCCCGCTCCACTGCGCCCCGTCCCGCGGCGGCGTCAACCGCGCCCTCACCATTCTGCGGTAGGGACCGAAGAAGAGCTCGTCCCCCTCGCCCCGCGCGCGGCCGTGGACCTGCCGCTCGAGCCCCGAATAGTCCGGCGTCAGGGACTGGCAGGCCCGCCCGCAGCGCCCCGGATCGGCGGTCCGCGACAGGCCGCAATCGGTGCAGAGGTCGCGCGGCGCCGGCTCGGCGAGCCGCGGCGCGAGGTCCATCGGCGCGATCGGCGGGGCGTGGTCGAGCGACATGCGGGCTCCCCCTGTCAACCTCGCTTGACGTTGCCCACCCCGCCCCCCGCCCGCAACCCCCTCCCCCCGGGGAACCGCCCCTCCGCCGGATCGTTTCTCACCGCAATGACCTTCCCCGACCGCATCCCCCCGCCGCGCACGCTCTGGAACCGGGCGCTGCGCCACATGGAGCCGCCCGTCTTCTTCGGCTCGGCCGCCCTCGTCATCGCCTTCGTCGTCTACGGCGCCGGCTGGACCGAGGACGCCGCCGCCGCCTTCCGGACGACGCAGGAGTTCGTGACCGCGCATTTCGGCTGGTGGTACGCCGTCGCCGTCACCGGCTTCCTGATCGCGACGCTCGCGCTCCTCGCGACCCCGGCGCGGCACGTCCGGCTCGGCGGGCCGGACGCGCGACCCGAATTCTCCAAACCGGCCTGGTTCGCCATGCTGTTCGCGGCCGGAATGGGCATCGGCCTCATCTACTTCGGCGTCGCCGAGCCGCTCTTCCACTACACCGACCCGCCCCGGGCCGCGCCCGAGACCGCCGCCGCCCTGCGCGAAGGCATGCGCTTCAGCTTCTTCCACTGGGGCCTGCACGCCTGGGGTATCTACGCGATCCTCGCGCTCGCGGTCGCCCACGCGCATTTCAACCGCGGCCTGCCGCTGGCCCCGCGCTCGGTGCTGGAGCCGCTGATCGGACGCCGCCACGAAGGCTGGATCGGCCATGGCGTCGACATCCTGTGCACCGTCGGCACCCTGCTCGGCGTCGCCACCTCGCTCGGCCTCGGCGCCATGCAGATCGGCGCGAGCCTCGAGCGCTTCTTCGGCTGGCAGTCGGCGACGCCGCTGCACACCGGCATCGTCGCGGTGATCACCGTCGCCGCCACCGTCTCGGTGGTCAGCGGCGTGCAGCGCGGGGTGCGCCGGCTCAGCGAGGCGACGCTGGCGATGCTGCTCCTGCTCATGGTCTGGACCTTCTTCGCGGGCCCGACGCTCTACGCGCTCGAACTGCTGATCTCGACCTTCGGCGGCTACGTGCAGCGCCTGCCGGCGATGAGCCTCTGGCTGGACCCCGGCGCCGGCTCCGACTGGCAGACCGACTGGACGCTGTTCTACTGGGGCTGGTGGATCAGCTGGTCGCCCTTCGTCGCGATCTTCGTCGCCCGCGTCTCCAAGGGCCGCACGGTCAAGGAGTTCGTGCTGGGCGTGCTGCTGGCGCCGACGGGGCTGACCTTCGTCTGGCTCGCCACCTTCGGCGGCGCCGCGCTTCACGCCGCGACCGCCGCGGGCGACGCGGCGATCCTCTCGGCGGTGCAGGAGGACGTCTCCGCCTCGCTGCAGGAGCTGCTCTCGCGCCTCGCGCTCCCGACCCTGACGACGGCGGCGGCGACGGCCGTGATCGCGCTCTTCTTCGTCACCTCGTCCGACTCGGGCTCCTTGGTCGACGACATGGTGACCTCCGGCGGGGATCCGAACCCGCCGACCGCTCAGCGGGTGTTCTGGGCGCTGTCGGAGGGCGCGGTGGCGGTGGTGCTCCTGCTGCTCGGCGGGCTCTCGGCGATCCGCAACGCCGCGATCAGCCTCGGCCTGCCGATGTCCTTGGTGGTGCTGGCCGCGGCCTTCGCCGTCTGGACGTCGCTCGGGCGGGATCCGATGGCGCGGCGAGGCTGAGGGTGGCGCCTCACCGGGCCCCGGCGCTGCGGCGGCGCATCCAGAGCGCGGCGGGATTGCGGCCCGGCACCTGCGCCTTGGCCGGATCGTGGCTCGGGCTCTCGGGATCGCCGTAGAGCGCGAGGGTGTGCAGCAGCGCCGCGGGGCGATCCCGGCCCGCATGCGCGCCATGGTGGAACAGCCGCCCGAGCACGTGCCACCCCCCGGATGCGCCATGTCGGCCGCCTGCTCCAGCGGACGTCGGGCCGTCTCGGCATCGCCCAGCCGCCGCTGCGCGCGCGCCGGATGAAAACGAAGCGCCGCGTCGGCCGGCGACGCCGCCTCGGCGTCGAAGCCGTCCGCCTCGACCGGCGTCGCGGTCCGCGGCGGACAGGGCCGCGGCGGTCGCCTCGGCGGCGGCGAGCAGGGCGAGGCGCATGAGGGCTCCCTCGTCGACGACGCGGCGGGCCCGGGGGCGGCAGGGTTCGCGGCAGGGCTCGCGGCGGGGCCGATGATGACAGGATGACGACGGTTTCGCGAATTTCGGGTCTCGAATGCGTGACCGAGGCCTGTGGCCGCGACGCCCGGCCCCGGCCCTTCCTCCGGGCGCGCGCCGCCGCCCCCTCTCGACAAGCGCCCCCCCGGCGGGGCAGGAAACCCGGACGCAACGGAGGGGAGCGCGCCGATGGACCGCGAGCACGCCGTCGAGACCATGACCCGCCTCGCGCTCGAGGCCGGCGAGCTGATCCTGGAGATCTACCGCCGGGAGGAGATGGAGGTCCGCGCCAAGGACGACGCCAGCCCGGTGACCGAGGCGGACGAGCGCGCCGACGCCCATATCGCCGCGGGCCTGCGCGGGGCGTTCCCCGGCGTCGCCCTCGTCACGGAGGAGCAGGCCGACACGCACGGCGCGGCGGCCGACCGCTTCTTCATCGTCGACCCGCTCGACGGCACCAAGGAGTTCGTGCAGCGCCGCGGCGACTTCACCGTCAACATCGCGCTCGTCGAGGACGGGGCGCCGGTCCTCGGCGTGGTCTACGCGCCGGCCAAGGGCCGCCTGTTCCGCACCCTCGCCGGCGGCGGCGCGGAGGAGCGTGCGCCCGACGGCATGTCGGCCCGCCCGATCGGCGTCTCGACCCCCGACAACCGGGCGCTGCGCGTGGTCGCCTCGAAGTCGCACCGCGACGCGGCCACGGACGAGTACATCGCGAAATACGCGGTCGCGGACTTCCTCTCCGCCGGCTCCTCGCTGAAGTTCTGCCTGGTGGCCGCGGGCGAGGCCGACGTCTACCCGCGCCTCGGGCGCACCATGGAATGGGACACCGCCGCCGGCCACGCCGTGCTCGCCGCCGCGGGGGGCGAGGTCGACCGCCTCGACGGGACGGGCGGGCCGCTCCGCTACGGCAAGCCGGGCTGGGAGAATCCGTTCTTCGCGGCCTACGCCCCGGGCGTCGCGGTCAAGCCGCTCTGAGCGTGCGGGTCTCGGTCGTCGTCCCGGCGCGCTGGAAGTCCTCGCGCTATCCCGGCAAGCCGCTGGTCGCGCTGCGCGGCGCGTGCGGCGAGGCCCGCAGCCTGATCCGCCGCGTCTGGGAGGCCGCCTGCGCCGTCCCCGGCGTCGCCGAGATCGTCGTCGCCACCGACGACGAGCGCATCGCCGAGGCCGCGCGCGCCTTCGGCGCCCGGGTCGCGATGACGCCCGAGAGCTGCCGCAACGGCACCGAGCGCTGCGCCGCCGCCCTGCCGCGACTCGACGCGCCCGACGTCGTGGTGAACCTGCAGGGCGA
>DATFKM010000040.1:0-5573 GCA_035268645.1 Paracoccaceae bacterium
CGCGGTCCTGCACGCGCTCGAGACGGCCTACATTCCCGCCCTCGCCGCGCGCATCACGGACGCCCCGGTGGCGCCGGAACAGGCCCGCGTCGCCTCGCTCAACATCGCCGCCCTGCATGGCGGCCAGGACGAGATGGCCGACGGCTTCCTCGCCCCCAACGTGCCCGACCGCTGCCGCCTCGTGTTCGACCGCCGCCTGATCCGCGAGGAGGATCTCGCCGAAGCCAAGGCGGAGCTTCGCGACCTCCTCGACCGCGTCGCGGCCTCCCGCGGCTTCCGCTACGACCTGCGCGACCTCTTCGAGATCGCCCCCTGCCACACCGACGAGCGCGGCCCCGTCGTCTCCGCGACCGCCTCGGCCGTCGCCGACGTCCTCGGCGAAGAGGCGGCGATCGTCTGCTCCCCCGGGACCTACGACCAGCGCTACTTCGACCGCATCGGCGGCGTGACCGACGTGATCGCCTACGGTCCCGGCACGCTCGACCTCGCGCATCAGCCGGACGAGCACGTGGCCGTCGCGGATCTCGTCGCCTCGGCCAAGGTCATGGCGGTCGCCGCGCACCGCCTTCTCCGCGGCGCCGCCCACCGCGGTTGATCCGCGGCCGGCGCGGCGAAGCCTCGGCCCGACGCGGGCCGCGCCGTCGGATGCGCGTCTGCGCTCCGCCCGGTCTCAGGGGATCTCGGACGACGGCCCCGTCCGCACCTTCGCCCCGGCCGAAGGCGTGCGCGCCCGAGACCGGTCCGCGACGACCGCCGAAACGCGGTCTTCGCGCACGGGCGCCCCCGGGAAGCCTCGCGCCTGGCGCGACTGGGCCCTCGGTGCCGATCGAACGCATCGGGGCGCTCGGCGCGGCCACCGTCCGCATCGGCCTGAAGCGCTCGACGGGGGCCTTCCGTTCGCCCCCCGGTGGGGGCGCCGCGGTGATCGTCGCGCCCGAGATCGCCGAAACCGAACCCGTCGGCGCCGGCCCCTTCCGATTCGCCGCACGGGCCCGCGTCGACGTCGTCGTCCTCGTCCGCAACCCGACCGATGGGATGCGCCCGCGCCGCTCGACCCCGCCGGGTCCAAGTTCATCTCGGACCCCACCGGCGCCGTCGCCGGCGCCTACCCCCGGTCATCCCCTCTCCCGAGACGCCGCCCCGGGTCGAGGCCGATTCCCCGCTTCGGGGTCGCGTTCGACTCGACGAAGGGCGAGGGCCTCCTCGCCACCGACGACACCCGCCCGCGCCTCGCCATGGCCTGCGCCATCGACACGCAGGCGATCGTCGACGCGCGAGCTTCGGCGTCGGCACGCCCATGGACACGAATTTCGCGCCGCACCACCGCGCCGACGTCGACCTGACGGACCTTCGTCGGCGCGGCCTCGACGCCGCCCCCCTCGTCCGCCCGCCGAGGCGGGAAGCCTGCGGCCGCGCAGGTGCGCGAGATCTGCATCGGACCGACCATCGAAGACGTCGCACGGCCCCGGCGGGCGTTCCGCGGCAAGGACTGCGACCTCGCCATCGTCCGCCGCACCGAACCGATGGACGTCGGCGTCCACGCCCGTCCCGACCGACGCTTCGAGTGCCGAGCTGCAACCGTGCGCCCCATCGGCGAGCGGCTCGACGCCACCGCCGACGTCGAGGCCCGCAACGCCCTCCCGGTCGAGACGCGGGAGATGCCGGCGCGGCCAGGTCCTGAAAGGCTTCCCGTTCCAGCTCGGCGCGTCCGGCGCACCGGGCTCGAGGGACTCCTGACCGAATCAGCCCGCGACCGCGTTCGACCACGGGGCGGGGCGCCCGCCCCGCCGGCCCACGGCTCTCAGGCAGGCTCGCCGCCGAGGGTCTCCCAGAAGCTCGCCCGCTCGTTCCGGTGCGGGAACGGCTCCGAAGGCTCCGGCACGCCGAGAAAGGCGCAGAGGGGCCCCCACCCCTCGGCCACGTCGAACACCAGCAGCCGGTCCGCCGGGATCGCCTCGCGCACCTCCGCCTCGCGCTTGCGATAGGCCGCCAGCGCCGTCGCCTCGTCGATCTCGATGGTCCCGAAGGTGTCCCGCGCCAGAAAGCCCGAGGTCGCGTCCATCATGTCGTGGATGTGCGGCGGCAGCTCCATCTTCGGATAGACGCGGAACAGCTTGCCGATGGTGCCGGAGAAGCTGCGCCACCACGACGCCTCCGGCCGCACCGAATGCACCACCTTCGCCTCCGGAAACGCCGCCGCCAGCTCCCGCCAGGCATGGGCGCCCGGCCAGTCCACCTGGGAGCCGTAGCCGTCGAACACCGCCGACCAGTCCTGCGGCTCGCCCCGCGCGACGCCCTGCCAGAACGCCACCTGAGGCGGGTTCACGATCACCTCGTGCATGTGATGGCAGGGCCCGAACCCCAGCGTCTCCAGCGCCTCCTTGAGCGAGCGCGTGCCCGTCCGGCCGAAGCCGGAGCCGATCACCTTCAGCGTCATGTCGTCCCCTCCGCCGCCCGTCTCCCCAACGGTGACGTAGCGTCGAGTAACGATCGTCCCCTCCGCCGCCGATCGTCAACACGCCATGCACGATCCGACCCGAAGGTCGCATCGCCGCCCCGCGTCCCCCCGCCCCCTACATCCGCGCCGCCGGGCGCCTTATGTCTGCCTGACCGACCCGAGGCCGCCACCGGAGCCCGCCATGATCATCCGCCTCGCCATCGCGGCGCTCGTCCTCTGGGTCGTCTATCTCGTCTGGCGCAATCTCGGCGCCCGCGCCCGCTTCGAGACCGAGCAGCGCAAGGCCTGGGACGAGCCGCTCCGCGAGGGCGGCGTCTACGTTCTCTCGGCGTCCTCCTCCGCCTGGTGGTGGCTGATCGGACTCGGCCTCGTCACCGCCGTCACCGGCCGAGCGTTGTTCGAGCGGATGACCGCCGGCGCCGGCGTCGGCGACACCTTCTGGCACTGGCTGGTGTTCCTCGCCCTCGCCGCGGTCTGCGCCCGCCGCGCCGTCCAGCTGTCGGAGCGCGTGACCGTCACCTGGGACCGCATCGCCTCGCGCACGCTGCTGGGCGAGAAGTACTCCCTTCCGCTCGACGACGTGACCGGCGTGACCGAGACCGACCGCACCGCCCTCGTCGCCTTCGAGGACGGCCGCGTGCTGGAGCTCCCCCCCTGGCTCGAAGGCCGCTTCTGGCTCGCCCGCGAACTCAAGGCGCGGCAGGAACGCCGCTTCGGCTCCGGCTCCGGCGACACCGTCGAGGCCTGAGGCGCCCGACGGTCCGACCCCGGACGATGCAGGTCCTCCGAGCGGCGTCCGGCGATCGGGCTCCGCCGGCCCGAACCCGCGACGCCGTTTCGCTTTCGCACAGGTGACGGTGCAGGAGCGGTCGGCGCTCGGGTCGGACCTTCTCCCGAGCCCGATCCCGCCGAACGGCCTCCGGACGTTCGCGGTTCAGCCGAACAGGAAGTCCGAGGCGTCCAGATCCTCCGCGTCGGTCTTCCTGAGCTTGATGACGTCGCCGGGCTTGCCGTACTCGACGAAGACGTGACCGCCCTTCTCGCGGATGTCCAACCGTCCGAAGCCGTTCGCGCCCTTCCGGATGTGAATCACGTCCTCGCCGTCCGTCCAGTCCAGCACCACGTCCCGGCCGTCCCCGCGCTTGAAGCGCAGCACGTCCTCGCCGCCGCCGCTCTTCAGCTTGTCGTCGCCTCTCTGCCCCTGCAGCAGGTCGGCGCCGCCGTTGCCCTTGAGCACGTCGTTCGCGCCGCCGCCCTTGACGGTGTCGTCCCCGCTCTGGCCGACCAGCTTGTCGCTGCCGCCGTTGCCCTTGAGCACGTCGTTCGCGCCGCCGCCCTTGACGATGTCGTCCCCGCTCTGGCCGCGTGCCACGTCGTTCCCGCCGCCGCCGACGAGCAGGTCCGCGTCGTCGCCCCCCTTCAACACGTCGTTCCCGGCATTGCCGAACAGGCGGTCGAGGCCCTCGTCGCCGTTCAGCCGATCCGCGTCGCGCCCGCCCCGCAAGGTGTCCTGGCCCGCCCCGCCGAAGATCAGGTCGTCGTCGTCGCCGCCGAGGATGAGGTCGCCGTAGCCGCGACCGTGGAGCTCGTCGTCGCCGTCGAAGCCGCGGATCTCGTTGCCCTTGAAGTACTGGCCGGCGATCACGTCGTCGCCGGGCCCGCCCCGCGCGTCCCCGTCGCGGGTGTCGAGAAGGCGCGTCAGGACGAAGCCCCCGGATTCCTCGACCCAGGAGACCGCGATGCGACCGTCCGTCAGGGTCTCCGCGGCGAGGGTCCCGTCCGCCGGCGGCTGTTGCGGGGCGAGCTGGAGGCCCGAGACGAGCGGCGTCCCGACCGCATCGAAGGTGGCGTAGCGGATCGCCGCGCCGGTCCCCGCGTCGGAGGTCCACCAGACGATCGCGAAGCCTCCGTCCGGCGTTCCGGCGATCGCGTGCCCCCTGTCGCCCGGCGCGATCGCCTCCACGAGGAAGTGCTGGTCGACGCCCCGCTTGGCGGCGTCGAACACCTTCGCCCGGATCTCGTTCTCGTCGGTCCTGTAGGCCACGGCGAAGCCGCCGCCGGTCAGCGCCGCCACCTTCGGCGAGAAGGCGTCGCCGGACACGTCCTCCTCGACCGACTCGCGGGGTGGGGCGAAGCGATTCGCCGGGTCGACGACGGTCAGGAACACGTTTCGGATCGCTCCGCCGAAACTGGTCTCCACGAAGACCGTCACTACGTCCCCGTTGGCGAGGACGGCTGCGTCGGGCTCGTACTGGGGGTTGCCGTTGTCGAACAGCTGGAAGGACTCGCCCGGCGACAGCGGCTCGAGCGACCGGCGCGTGGCGAAGGCGGCCGGCGCTCCGCCGAGGGCCTCGCTCCATGCGTATCCGGCGAAATGGTCGCCGTTCTGCACGACGACCGAAGCGCTCCAGATCTTGCTTGCGTCGCCCGGGTGAGAGATCATCTCGCGCTCGAAGTCGAGCGCATCGCCCTCGCCCCGCCGGGTGACGACGAGATCCGGCCGGTTCGCCGTGGCGAAGTCGAGCCAGGCCACCGACCAGGTGTCCCGATCCACCGCGTCGAGCCCGGCGAGCAGCTTGACCGAGGTCTCGTCGTCGACCGCGAGGAACGTTTCGCCCTTGAGTTCGCCGAGGACGTCGTAGCGCTGCGCGACGACGCTTCGGCTGCTCTCTCGCGCGACGACGATGAAGTCGCCGTTGTCGAGGCCGACCACGTCCGGCGCCGTGAACTCGCCCAGTTCCGAGCGCGTCGCGAAACCCGCGAGAGTCTGCATCGTCATCGGTCGCCTCTCTTGATCGAGGCCTCGCCCGGCCTCCGATACGCGCTCTGTGGAAGCCGACCGGTTCCAACAAGTCGAATTGGCGCGTGGCGGACATCAGGGGAGCGCGCATCCCGCCGGGACCATGGCCGACGGCCTCCGCAACGCGACCTCGACGCCAGGGCGAAGAGGCCGGACGGAGTCTCCCGCCGCCGCGGACGCCCCTCGGGCGATCGCCCGGCCTGCGCTCGCACTCGACCCGCCGTCCGGTCCGCCTGGTCGCGGAAGCCGTCAGTTCCGGCGTCGCGTCAACCGGAGCGCAACCCTTCCGTGCGAGGTTCCCGGTCCGCCGTTCGC
>DATFKM010000041.1:0-4505 GCA_035268645.1 Paracoccaceae bacterium
ACCGGGCACTTGTCCGCGATCTCGAGCAGGCGCGCGCGCTGTTCGTCGGAGAGTTCGCCCTCCAGCTTGAGTCGCCGGCGGAAGCGGTCGATCTTGCCGTCCTTCGTCTCGCAGCGCTCGCAGTCGCGGGCGTGGACCCTGTCGTGCTCGACCTCGACCGAGACCCGCCGCAGCGGCCAGTCCTTGCGGCGGGCGTACATCCGCACCGTCATCGTGGTGCAGGCGCCGAGCGCGGCCGAGAGCAGGCCGTAGGGCGTCGGCCCCGCGTCCGTGCCGCCGACCGAGGCCGGCTCGTCCGCGACGAGGGCGTGCCGGCCGGCGAGGATCTCCTGGCGCAGACCTTCGGGGTCCGCCTCGGTCGCGCGCACCACGCCCTCGGGCGGGGCCTCCGATTCGGCGGGGGCGGGCGCGGCCTCCGGCGTCTCCGCCGGTCGGGCCGCGTAGCGCGCGGCCCAGGCGGCGATCACGTCGGCGGCGTAGTCCGCGTCCTCGCGCCGGCTCAGCAGATGGTCGGCGTCGTCGAGGCTCACGAAGCTCTTCGGGTGCCGCGCGGCGACGAAGAGGTCGGTGGCGTTGTCGATGCCGACCACGGCGTCGCGCGGGGCGTGCAGGATCAGGAGCGGGCGCTTCAGGGCGGCGACGGCGGAGGAGAGCTTCGCCTCCGAGACGTCGTCGACGAACTCCCGGCCGATGGTGAAGCGGCGGCCGGCGAGGGTGACCTCGGCCTCGCCCTCTCGCCGGATCGTCTCCAGCTCCGCGCCGAGATTGTGCAGCACGTGGGCGGGATCGGCCGGCGCGCCGACGGTGGCGACGGCCTTGACGGACGGGATCTCCGAGGCCGCGGCGAGGACGGCGGCGCCGCCGAGCGAGTGGCCGATCAGCAGGGTCGGCGCGATCCCGTCCTGCTCCATGCGATGGGCGGCGGCGACGAGATCCTCGACGTTCGAGCGGAAGGTGGTGTTGGCGAACTCGCCCTCGGAATGGCCGAGGCCGGTGAAGTCGAAGCGCAGCACCGCGAAGCCGCGGGCGGCGAGAACGCCGGCGATTCGCTTCGCCGCCGTCAGGTCCTTGCCGCAGGTGAAGCAGTGGGCGAAGAGCGCGGCCCCGCGCGGCTCGCCCTCAGGCGACTCGAGGCGGGCCGAGAGGCTGTCCCCGGCATGGCCCGGGAAGTCGAGGCGGCGGCTGGGCATGGGCGTCTCCTGCGGGCTCCCCGCGCGGGGCCGCCAAGGGCGCGGCCGGGGGTGCGGTCGGGGGTGCGGCGCGAAAGGGGTCGACGGGGCCGGCATGACGCGCGGCCGGGGCCGGAGGCCGCGCAGACGGCGCCGCGCGCCCCGAGGCCGACGCCGCGCCCGCCGAGGGTCGGGACGGTCTCAGTCCTCTCGGATGGCCTCGGCCTCGACCTCGAACAGGAGGTCCGGATTGGCGAGGCCGATGTTCTCGATCCAGGTGCTGGCGGGCTTGTGATCGCCGAGGATCTCGCCGCGGATCCTGCGTCCGACCGCGACCTGGCCGGCGGGCACGCAGAACGAGGTCATCTTGACGACGTGCTCCGGTCCCATGCCGGCGGCCCGGAGGCAGCCGAGGAGGTTCTCGTGCGCCTGGCGCATCTGCGCCTCGAGCCCGTCGAGGATCGCGCCGTCTGGTGCGACGCCGACCTGGCCGGAGATCACGATGCGCGTCCCGGCGCCATGGCGGATCACGTGGCTGTAATTGCCGAGCGGGGCGGGCACGTCGTCGGGGTTCATGCGGTCCATCGGTCTCTCCCTCGGGTCCTTGGCGTCTCGCGGCGGGCCGTCGGTCTCGGTCCGCGCGGCGCCCTCCGGACGCGCTTCGCCGGGGCCGGCCCCGAACGCCGCGCCGCCTGCATGCAGGCCGTGCGGCGCGGGATCGGGGACGCGTCTCCCGGCGGGCGTCGCGCGGGAGCGTCGCGCGGGGGCGGCGGGCGGTCAAGCCGCCTCGCAGGCTTCGCCGTCCCCTTCCGCGGGCGCCGGACGAGGCTGCCACCGATGCCGCCTCAGTCGGCGCGGATGCGCAGGGCCTGCCACCAGTCCATCACGCGCGACCAGTCCGGCGAGGCCGTCTCGGAGGGTTCGGGCGAGACGAAGGCGGTCTTGACCACCACCACCTGATCGTCGCTGGGCGCGACATAGAGCCATTCGTGCAGGAACAGGCGGCGCCGGCGCTGCCCCGCCACCTCCACGCTGCGCAGGCGCGTGCGGAACTGGGCGAAGTAGACCCGCTCGAACTGCTGCAGGCGCTGCAGCTTCAGCGTGATCTCGAGCCGGCGCGCGGTCTCCAGCTTGCCGAGGAAGCCGTCGACGAACATCGCCAGCGCCGCGTCGCCGCCGGCGAAGGCGTTGGCCGCGGCGGAGGTGGCGCCCGCGTCGGTCCGCGCCACCGAGACGTAGGGCGCGAGGCGCACGACGACCGGATCGCCCGTCACGGCGACCGGCGCGTCGAGCAGCCAGAGCAGCTCGAAGTCCTCTCCGTCCGCCGCGCCCGCCTCCTCGAGATCGAAGGCGGGATCGGTGAGGATGCGGTTGGCCGCGCCGGGGAAGAGGCGCCGCGGGCGCATGCCCGCGTCGGCGATGGCCAGGACGCGGTCGCCGAAGAACTCCGCGATGCGCGGATCCTCGAGCGCGTCGTCGACATAGGCGGTGTAGATGGCGCGGGGATCGACCTTGCCGTCCGGGGTCTTCTCCGCCTCGAAGCCGGTGAGGCGGCGCAGGCGCTCGTTCTCGTCGAGGATCCTGGCCACGGTCTCGGGCGGCAGGCGCGCGTCGAGCTCGCGCTTCAGGGCCTCGCGCTCGGTCTCGACCGCGGCGATCTCGGCCGCCATCTCGTTGCGCACGAGTTCGACCCGGCTGTCGAGGAGCTGCGAGCCGACGCCCACGGTGCCGGCGATCGCCGCGGCGCAGGCGCCGAGGGTGACGACGACGGCGTTGTTCTCGAAGCGCTCGCGAAGCCCGGTCATCGCGCCGTGCCCGAGACCCACTGTCCGTCGATGACGCAGCGGCAGTCCGAGCCTTCGACCTGCGGATAGGTCAGCGGGCACGTCCCGCGCGGCGTGACGCAGCTGTAGACGAGGCGCTGCTGCGCGAGGCGGAGCGCCTCCGCGCCGGCGACGGCGTCGGAAGCGGAGGGGGCGGCGGACGCCGCGGAGATCAGCGCGGCGGTCGCGAGGGGACGAAAGCGAAGACCGAACACGGCTGGCCCCTTTCATGCTGAAGACGACGTAGCGTCAGCATAGCGCGGAACGGCCCCGGAATCTGTGAGAATCCGCACGTCCGCGGAGAGGTCAGAGCGCGTTCTCCCAGCTCTTCGAAAGGCGCATGGCGCCGTTGACGATGCCGACCATGGAGTAGGTCTGGGGGAAGTTGCCCCAGCCCTCGAGGCTCTGGAAGTCGGTGTCCTCGGACATCATGCCGAGGCGGTTGCGCGCGCGCAGCATCTCCTCGAAGTGCTCGCGCGCCTCCTCGCGCCGGCCGCAGCGGGCGAGGGCGTCGATCCGCCAGAAGGCGCAGATGTTGAAGCCGACCTCGGGCTCGCCGAAATCGTCGGCCTCCTCGTAGCGCAGCATGAAGGCGCCGCGGCCGAGCGATTCCGAGAGGCGGTCGATGGTGGCGACGAAGCGCGGATCGTCGGGCGCCACGAGCCCGACCTCGCCCATCAGCAGGACGCTGGCGTCCAGCGTCTCCCCGCCGAAGCTCTCGACGTAGGCGCCGCGCTTCTCGGACCACGCCTCGCTCAGGATGCGCCGGCGGATGTGCTCGGCCCGGGCGCGCCAGAAGCCCGCGCGCTCGGAGAGGCCGAGATGCGCGGCGATGCGCGCGAGCCGGTCGCAGCCCGCCCAGCACATCAGCGAGGAGGAGGTGTGCACGCGCGCGCGGCTTCGCAGCTCCCAGAGGCCCGCGTCGGGCTGGTCGTGCAGCGCCCAGGCCTTCTCGCCGAGCGGCTCGAGCTGGCGGAACAGCTCGACCCCGGCGTTCATGAACAGGCGCTTGTCGAAGAAGGCCGGCGCGGCCCCGAGGATGACGTTGCCGTAGGTGTCGTGCTGGAAGTGCTCGTGCGCCTGGTTGCCGACGCGCACCGGCCCCATGCCGCGGAAGCCCTGCAGATGTTCGGCGCGGCGTTCCGACAGGGCGCGCTCGAGGCCGATGCCGAGCACGGGCTGGATGTGAAATTCCTCCCCGGAGTCTTCGGCGTCGGCGACCGCGTTCATCAGCCAGCGGAAATAGCCCTCCATCGTCCGCGTCGCGGCGAGGCTGTTGAGCGCGCGCACGGTGAACCAGGCGTCGCGCACCCAGCAGAAACGGTAGTCCCAGTTGCGCCCCGAATCGGGCGATTCGGGCAGCGAGGTGGTCATCGCGGCGACCACCGCGCCCGTCGGCTCGTAGTTGCAGAGCTTGAGGGTGATGGCGGCGCGGATCACCGCCTCCTGCCACTCGAACGGCAACGCGAGCCGGCGCGTCCAGTCGCGCCAGTAGCGCTGAGTGTCGCGCAGG
>DATFKM010000042.1:0-2949 GCA_035268645.1 Paracoccaceae bacterium
CGCCCGACTGGGAGATGCTGCGCGCCGTGAAGACGCCGCGCCTGACGGAGGCGGAGCGCGAGTTCCTCGACGGGCCCTGCGAGGCGCTCTGCGACCTGCTCGACGACTGGCGCACGAACCACGAGGACGCCGACCTCTCGCCCGAGGCCTGGCGCTTCATGCGCGAGAACCGCTTCTTCGGGATGATCATCCCCGAGGCGCATGGCGGGCTCGGCTTCTCGGCCTACGCGCATTCGGAGGTGATCCGGAAGATCTCCAGCCGCTCGCTGGTCGGGGGCGTGACGGTGATGGTGCCCAACTCGCTCGGCCCGGGCGAGCTCCTGCTCCAGTTCGGGACCGAGGATCAGCAGGCGCGCTGGCTGCCGCGCCTCGCGCGGGGCGAGGAGATCCCCGCCTTCGCCCTCTCCTCGGACGAGGCGGGATCCGACGCCTCGGCGATGGCCGACGAGGGCGTGGTCGAGCGCGGGACCTGGCAGGGCGAGGAGGTCCTCGGCATCCGCCTGAACTGGTCGAAGCGCTACATCACGCTCGGCCCGGTCGCGACCGTGATCGGCCTCGCCTTCAAGCTGCGCGATCCGGACGGCCTGCTCGGCGGCGTCGCGGACGTCGGCATCACCTGCGCGCTGGTGCCGACCGACTTGTCGGGGGTCGAGACCGGCCGGCGGCACATCCCCTGCGGGCAGATGTTCCAGAACGGGCCGACGACCGGGACGGACGTGTTCATCCCGCTCGATCACGTCATCGGCGGGCGCGAGCAGGTCGGGCAGGGCTGGGTCATGCTGATGAGCGCGCTCGCCGCCGGGCGCGGCATCTCGTTGCCGGCGCAGTCGGCGGGCGGGGTCGCGCTTTCGGCCCACAGCGCCGGCGCCTACGCCCGCGTGCGCCGCCAGTTCGGCCTGCCGGTGGGCGAGTTCGAGGGCGTGCAGGCCCGCCTCGGGCGGCTCGCCTCCGGCGCCTACGCGCTCGACGCCGCGCGGCGGCTGACCTGCGCCGGGCTCGACGAGGGCCGCGCCCTCGCCGTGATCTCCGGCATCATGAAGGCGCACGCCACCTACCGCATGCGCGACGCCGTGAACGACGCCATGGACGTCCATGCCGGCAAGACCGTGATCGACGGTCCGCGCAACCCGCTCGGCGAGATGCACCGCGCCATGCCGATCGCGATCACGGTGGAGGGGGCGAACATCCTCACCCGCAACATGATCGTGTTCGGACAGGGCGCGATCCGCTGCCACCCGCATCTGCTCGACGAGATCCTGGCGCTGGAGGACGACGACGAGGCGCGGGCGCTGCGCGACTTCGACCGGGCGTTCTGGGCCCATGTCGGCCACGCCCTCGGCGTCTTCGGGCGTGCGACGGCGCGCGCCTGGACCGGCGCCGCCTTCGCGCCGAAGCCGTCCCGCGCCGGGCCGCTCGCGCGCCACTGGCGGCGCATGTCGCGTTACTCGGCCGCGCTCGCGCTCGCGACCGAGGTTTCGCTGCTGACGCTCGGCGGCGGGCTGAAGAAGCGCGAGATGCTTTCGGCCCGTCTCGGCGACGTGCTGTCGGAGCTCTATTTCCTCTCCGCCCTGATGAAGCGCTGGGAGGACGAGGGCCGCCAGAAGGCCGATCTGCCCTTGGTGCATCACGCCGCCGAGGGCGGCTTCGAGCGGATCCGCGCCGCGCTCGACGAGGCGACGGCGAACTTCCCGGTGCGCTGGGCGGGGCGGTTCCTGCGCGCCGCGACGCTCTGCGGCGGAGCCCGGGGCGGCCCGTCGGACGACCTGACGCGCGCTTGCGCCCGCCTGCTGCTCGAGCCTTCCGCGACGCGAGAGCGCATCGTGTCCGGCATCCATGGCGGCTGCGCCGGCGACGCGCTCGCCGCGCTGAACGACGCCTTCGCGCGGGTGACCGAGACCGAACCCCTCCGCCGGCGTCTGAAGGAGAGCGGCGAGAGCCCGGCCGAGGCGCGCGCGAGCGGCACGCTGAGCGCGGAGGAGGCCGACGCGCTGGACGCGGCCGAGGCCGCGGTCGCGGAGGTCGTCAAGGTCGACGCCTTCGCCCCCGAGGAGATCGCCCGTCTCTGGCCGGGCCGCAGCCGGAACCGGACCGAGGAGGCCGCGGAATGAGCGACGACGCCCGCCCCGTCTACATCGTCGACGGCGCCCGCACCCCGTTCCTGCGGGCGCGCGGCCGGCCGGGGCCGTTCTCGCCGGTCGATCTCGCGGTGCAGTGCGGCCGGCCGCTGCTGCTGCGCCAACCCTTCGAGCCCGAGACGGTGGACCTCGTGATCCTCGGCTGCGTGAACGTGGTCGAGGACGAGATGAACCCCGCCCGCGTCGCCGCGCTCCGGCTCGGCATGGGCGAGGCGATGGTCGCCTTCACCGAGCAGATCAACTGCGGCTCCGGCATGCTGACCGTCGACACCGGCGCGCGCCGCATCCGCGAGGGGTCCGCGGACCTGGTGCTCGCGGGCGGGACCGACGCGCTCTCGCACGCGCCGCTCCTTCTGCGCGAGGAGGCGGTCGAGTGGCTGGCGGACATCCGGGGCGCCGACGGCGTGACCGACCGGCTGCGCCGCCTCGCGGAACTGCGCCCCGGCTTCCTGAAGCCGCTGATCGGGCTGGAGCGCGGCCTCACCGATCCGGTGAGCGGGCTGAACATGGGTCAGACCGCCGAGGTGATCGCGCATCGCTTCGGGGTCTCGCGCGAGGCCGCCGACGCCTATGCGCTCGAAAGCCATCGCCGTCTCGCCGCGGCCGAGGACGAGGGCCGGCTGGGGGAGATCGAGACCGCCTTCGACCGCGAGGGCGGCGTGCACGACCACGACGACGGCCTGCGCCGCGACACCGACCGCGAGAAGCTGGCCGCGCTCGATCCGGTGTTCGAGAAGCCCTGGGGTCAGGTCACGCCGGGCAACGCCTCGCAGGTCACCGACGGCGCCTGCTGGCTGCTGCTCGCCTCCGAGGA
>DATFKM010000043.1:0-6874 GCA_035268645.1 Paracoccaceae bacterium
AGCGCCGCGGCGTAGACGAAGGGCTTGAACGACGATCCCGGCTGCCGCTCCGCCTGCGTCGCGCGGTTGAACTCGTTGTGGTCGTGGCTGAATCCGCCGACCAGCGCGAGGACCCGGCCGGTCACCGGGTCCATCGCGACGAAGCCGCCCTCCAGCACCGGAATCTGCCGCAGCGTCCAGCGCACGCGCCGGCGGTCGTCGCCCTCGCCCTCGTATTCGCCCGCCACCAGGATCACGTCGCCGACCGACCAGGCGTCTGCCGGCCCGCGCATCGGACTGCGGCCGTCCTCGAGCACCCGATGGCTCCAGGGCAGGCCCGCGAAGGTCACGTAGTGACCGTCGGAATCCTCCTCGACGCCCTCGATGCCGACGCGCGCGCTCCGCTCGCCCACCGCCAGCACCACCGCCGGGCGCCAGCCGGCCACGTCCCGGGGCAGGCGCAGCTCGGCCAGCGCCGCGCGCCAGCCCGCCTCGTCGTCCGCCGCGATCTCCGGCAGCGTCGCCAGCGGCCCGCGCCAGGATCCGCGCTCGCGGTCCCAGCTTTCCAGCCGCTCCCGCAGCGCCGCCTGCGCCGCCGCCTGCATCGCCGGCTCCACCGTCGCGCGGACCGAAAGGCCGCCGCCCTCCACGGCGGTCTCGCCGAAACGCTCCGTCAGCCGCCGCCGGATCTCGTCGGCGAACCAGCCCCGCGGGGCAGGCTCGGCCAGAAGCGGCTCGATCGAGCCGTCGAGCACCGTGCGCAGCGGATCGGCCATCGCCGCCTCGTATTCGGCCGCGTCGACATGCCCGTTGCGCAGCATCTGCCCCAGCACGTAGGCGCGGCGCTCCAGCGCCGCGTCCCGGTTCTCAACGGGATGCAGGTCCGACGGCGCCTTCGGCAGCGCCGCCAGATAGGCCGCCTCGGCCACGCTCAGCGCCTCGAGCGGCTTGCCGAAGTAGTTGGCCGCCGCGGCCGCTACGCCGTAGGCGCGGGCGCCGAGGTAGATCTCGTTGAGATACAGCTCGAGGATGCGATCCTTCGACAGCACCTGCTCGATCCGCGTCGCGAGGATGATCTCGCGGATCTTGCGCTCGAAGCTGCGCTCGTTGGTCAGCAGGAAGTTCTTCATCACCTGCTGCGTGATCGTCGAGGCCCCGCGCAGCCGCCCGCCCCGCGCGTAGTCCACCACCGCCGAGGCGATGCCGAGCGCGTCGAACCCGGAGTGCTCGTAGAAGTTGCGGTCCTCGGCCGAGACGAAGGCCTGCTTGACGATCGGCGGGATCTCGTCGATCGGCGCGAAGACCCGGCGTTCGTCGAAATACTCCGCCACGATCCGCCCGTCCCGATCGTAGACGCGGGAGATCACCGAAGGCTCGTATTTCGCGAGGCTCTCATGGTCCGGGAGGTCCCGCCCGTAGTGCCAGACCACCGCCGCGAACACGCCGAGACCGAAGATCGCCCCCAGCGAGCCGAGGCTGAAGATCCAGGCGAGGAAGCGGGTCATGGTCGAGGCGGGCTCCGGCGATTCGGCGATCCGCACCCTAATCCCCCGGACGCGCGGGCGGCAACGCGGCCAGCCAAGTCCGGGTGGCGGGCCGCGGCCCGTCCTGCGGCCGCCGCCAACGGTCGAGCCCGTCCAGGATCGCCGACGCCGCCCGCCGGCGCCAGGCGGGATCGCGCATCCTGGCCAGATCCTTCGCGTCGGTGAGGAAGCCCAGTTCGATCAGGGCCGAGGGCACCTCCGCCGAGGTCAGCACCCGGAACCCGGCCTGCGCGTGCTCGCGATCCCGCAGCATAGGCGTCGCCGCGCCGAGGCTCGCCGCCAGCGCCTCTCCCAGCGCCCGCCCTCGCGCCAGCGCCCGCCGGCGGGACAGGTCGATCAGCGCCCGCGTCACGTCGTCGCCGTCGGCGGCCAGATCGACGCCGCCCACCGCCTCCGCCCGGTTCTCCAGCGCCGCCAGCGCCTCCGCCTCGGCGTCCGAGGCGCCGTCGGAAAGGGTGAACACCGTCGCGCCCGTCGCGTCGCCCCGCGTCACCGTGTTGGCGTGGATCGAGAGCAGCGCCGACGCGCCGGCCGCCTCCGCCAGCCTCACCCTCTCGGTCAGCCCGAGGTATCTGTCGTCGTCGCGCGTCAGCGCCGCGCGCCACCGGCCCGAGCCGTCGATCGCCGCCGCGAGATCCAGCGCGAAAGCGAGCACCAGCGTCTTTTCCGCGGCGTCGCCGCGATGCGCCCCGGGATCGATCCCGCCGTGACCCGGATCGATCATCACCAGGGGTCGCGGATCGGCCTGTCCGATCCACGCCCCCCCCGGGCGCTCCGGCCGCGCGCCCGCCGGCCAGCCCGCCGCCGACGGGCGCCCGGGCGCCAGCGCGAGGCCCAGCCGGGCGCCGCTTCCATGCCGGGTCAGTTCCGCCCGGATCAGCCGCGCCGGACGCGCCAGGTCCAGGACCAGCCGCGGCCGCCCCTCCGGACCGGCTCCGGCCCGGGCGCCGGACAGCAGGCTCCCCGGCGGCGCCGGCGGGGGCGCCGACGGCATCGGCCCCTCCGGCAGATCGATCACGAGGCGCGGCGGCGCGTCGAGCGCGAAGGCCCGCCATGGACCCGCCGCGGGCAGCCGCACCGCGACGCGCAGTTCCGCGCCGACCGCGCGGAACCCCGCCTCGGCGCGCGTCGGCGTCGTGCCCCCGCCTTTGCCTGCCGCCCAAGGCCCGAAGGACGCGGCCGACCCCGCCAGCGCGAGCACGGCGAGCACGGCGAGTGACGGCGCCGTCGGGCGGAAGCGGAACATCGGCGGCAGGCTCGATCAGGGGCGCAGGGGGCTCGGCGCGGCGGCGACGGACGGGGCGGTTCCCGACGCATCGGGCGGGGCGCCTTGGCGATTGTCAAGCGGTCCGGCCGATGTCTATAGTGTCGCCACCGGAGGACCATCGCGCGATCGCGCGCGACCGGCGACGACGGTTGAACGAGACACGGATTTCGGGCGCGGCGACGTCCCGGTCGGCGGAGCCCAGGCTCCCCCGCACCGCAGGATCACCGACGCGTGGCCGAACGACGGCGGCGGCTCGACGCCCCGCCCCCAGCAACGGGACGCCGCACGCGGCGTTTCAGGAGAACAGAACCGCGATGCCCCGTTCCGCACCGACGAGACAGACCGGACGGCGCGCCGACGCGCCCGTACGGCGTCCCGCGGCGGCGCTCGGCCTCGCCTTCAAGGAAACCGGCGCGCCGCCGCCCGGTCTCGGCCCCAGGGGTCGGTCGGGCGGTGCAGGGCCGGCACGGAGACCATGGCGAAAAAGATGCTCATCGACGCGACGCACCCGGAGGAGACCCGGGTCGTCGTTCTGGACGGACAGAAGATAGAGGATTTCGACTTCGAGTCGACGTCCAAGCGGCAGATCGCCGGCAACATCTACCTCGCCAAGGTGACGCGCGTCGAGCCGTCGCTTCAGGCGGCCTTCGTCGAATACGGAGGCAATCGCCACGGCTTCCTGGCGTTCTCCGAGATCCATCCGGACTATTACCAGATCCCCAAGGCCGACCGCGAGGCCCTCATGGCGGAGGAGGAGGCCGAGGCCCGCCGCTACGCCGAGGCCGCCGAGGCTCGCCGCAACGCCGAGAGCGAGGACCGCGCCGAGGACTCCGGCGAGGAGGAGGACGAGCGCGACGACGGCGCCCGGGATCCGCGCGGATCCGAGGACGACGACGAAGGCGAAGGTGACGACCGGGGCGAGGACGGCGACGACGACGGGGGGCGCCCGCGCGAGATGGCCGAGAGCGCCGGCGCCGAGGACGACGAACGCGTGCAGGAGGACTGGCCCGGCGAGACCGCAGAGGCCGAGGGCGAGACCCCGCGCCGCCGGCGCACTCGCCGCCGGCCTGCCGCCGGCGCGGCGACGGCCCCGGATGAAGCGGCTAAGCCCGCCGAGGCGCCCGCGGAACCGACCGAGCCCGCCGCCGCCGACGAAACGGCCGAGCCGGTCGCGGCCGCCTCGGAGACGCCGAACGAGGCGGAGACCGTGACCGAGACGACGGCGCCCGAGCCGTCGGCCGCCGAGACCGACGTCCCGGCCCCCGAAGCGCCGTCGGGCGAAGCCGCCCCGAAAGTCTCCGAAGCCGCGCCCGCGGCTCCGGAGGCCGAGGGCGAGACCTCCGTCGAAGTCGAGGACGGCGAGGACGAGCGCGGCGCCGAGGCCGGCGACGAGGAAGGCGACGGCCGCCGTCGCCGCCGCTCCCGGCGCGGCGGACGCGCTCGCGGCCGCCGCCGCGGCAAGCGCGAGGACGGCGAGGACGACGTGAAGCCGTCCGCCGAGGCCGACGCGCCCGAGAGCCGCCCGGCAGAGGCGGAGGAGACGGAACTGCCCGCTCCGCCCGACGCGGTCGAGCGCGACGCCGGCGACTTCATGGCGGAGGCCATCTCGGCCCGCCGCATCGCCCAGCGCCGCTACAAGATCCAGGAGGTGATCAAGGTCCGGCAGATCCTGCTGGTCCAGGTCGTCAAGGAGGAGCGCGGCAACAAGGGCGCCGCCCTCACCACCTACCTCTCGCTCGCGGGCCGCTACTGCGTGCTGATGCCCAACACCGCCCGCGGCGGCGGCATCTCGCGCAAGATCACCAACGCCGCCGACCGCAAGAAGCTGAAGGAGATCGCCGGCGAGCTCGAGGTGCCCAAGGGCATGGGCCTGATCGTCCGCACGGCGGGCGCCAACCGCACCAAGCCCGAGATCAAGCGCGACTACGAATACCTGCTCCGCCAGTGGGAGCGGATCCGCGAGACCACCCTCTCCTCCGTCGCGCCGACGCTGATCTACGAGGAAGGCTCCCTCGTGAAGCGCGTCATCCGCGACCTCTACACCGGCGACATCGACGAGATCCTCGTCGAGGGCGAGGAGGGCTACCGCGAGGCGAAGGACTACATGGGCATGCTGATGCCCTCTCACGCCCGGCACGTGAAGCCGTGGCGGGAGCAGACGCCCCTCTACGCCCGCTTCGGCGTTGAGCAGGAGCTCGACTCCCTGTTCAACCCCACGGTGCAGCTCAAGTCCGGCGGCTACATCGTCATCGGCGTGACCGAGGCGCTGGTCGCGATCGACATCAACTCGGGCAAGTCCACCAAGGAAGGCTCGATCGAGGACACCGCCCTCAAGACCAACCTCGAGGCGGCGGACGAGATCGCCCGTCAGCTCAAGCTGCGCGACCTCGCCGGCCTGATCGTCATCGACTTCATCGACATGGACGAGGGCCGCAACAACCGCGCCGTCGAGAAGCGCATGAAGGACCGCCTCAAGGACGACCGGGCCCGAATCCAGATGGGCCGCATCTCCTCCTTCGGGCTGATGGAGATGAGCCGCCAGCGGCTGCGCCCGGGCATGATCGAGGCGACGACCGCGCCCTGCGGCCACTGCCACGGCACCGGCGTCGTGCGCTCGGACGGCAGCCTCGCGCTCGCGGCGCTCCGGCGCCTGCAGTCCGAGGCGGCGAAGAACCGCGCGCCGGAACTGCTGGCCCGCCTGCCGCTCGGCGCCGCGTCCTTCCTCTTCAACGAGAAGCGCGAGCACATCGCCGAGATCGAAGGCCGCTTCGGCGTCTCGGTGCGGATCGAGGCGGACGCGGCGATGGTCTCGCCGCAGTTCGAGGTGGACCGGGTCAAGACGCAGACCCGCAAGCCGGCGGCGGCCCCCGCCGTGAGCCCCGTCGCCTGGACCGAGCCCGAGCCCGAGCCGGTCGAGGAGGCCGAGGTGGCGGCCGAGGCGCCGCCCGCCCCGGCCCCGGCCCCGGCCCCGGCCGCCGAAGCGCCGGCGGAGGCGCCCGCCCCGGCCCCGACGCCGGCCGAGGACGAGGAGGAGGCCGGTCGCCGGCGCCGCGGTCGTCGCGGCGGCCGCCGCCGGCGTCGCGACGACGCCGGCGCCGAGGGCATGGACGTGATCGAAGCCGCCCACACCGGCGATCCGCGCGCCGCCGCCGAGGCGAAGCCCGAACCGGCGAAGGCCGAGGCCGAGGCCGGCGCCGAGATCGCCGCGTCCGAGGCTGAAGCGGCGGCCGAGATCCCGGCCCCGAAGCGCACGCGCCGCCGTCGCAAGCCCAAGGAGGCCGAGACGCAGGAGGCGGCGGAGGCCGCCCTCGCCGCGCCCGACGAAGCCCCGGCGGCGCCGGAGAGCGCAGCGCCGAGCGAGCCCGCCGAGCCGCCGGCGGCGGCCGAGGCCGCCCCCGAACCCGCCGCGGCGGCCGGGTCGACGCCCTCCGTTCCCGCCGAGACGACGGAGGCCGCCCCGGCGGAGGGCGAGCCCCTGCCCGCCCCGAAGCCGGATGAGCCGGTCCCGGCGCTCCCCGAAACGGCTGTCCCGGCCGAGACGCCGTCCGCGCCCGAGGCCGCCGCGCTGCCCGCGGAGCCGGAGGACCAGCCGCCGCCGCCGCCCTCCGTCGAGACGCCTGAGAGCGAGAGGCTTCCGGCCCCCGCCGCCGAGACGGGCGAGACCGCGCCCGTCGAGGCCGAGGCGGAGGAGACGGACGCATCCCCGAAGCCGAAGCGCCGCGGCTGGTGGTCCCTCGGCGGCTGACGCCCACCGAGGAGCGCCGGCGGAGATGCAAGGGCCGGCCCGCTTGGTGCGGGCCGGCCCTTCGGCGTCCTGGGTCCCGGCGCCGAGGGGAGGGAGACGCGCGTGGGGATGATGCGACACGCGCGCGGCCCTGATCGGCGGGCCGACCCCCGTCGCACCCCTGACTTCTCGCTCGGCGCGCCGCGTGGGCGGCGCCCGAAAGGATCGGAGCGCTCTGCACATCGCCGGACGAACCCCGTCCGCCGTCGCGCTTCCGCCCGGCATGCCGCCCGCGCCTCTCCCCGCGAGCGGCATTCGGACTCAAGCGCGCCTCGACGACGGCGGGCGACACCCGAGGTG
>DATFKM010000044.1:0-3500 GCA_035268645.1 Paracoccaceae bacterium
CGGGATACGCCACGCCCCCGCCACGGACAAGCGCTGACCGATCGTGACGCGCACATCCTGTGGATAGAGAGGCGGAATACGCCATATTCTGTGGATGGAGATTGACAGCCCCCCGGCCGGACCAGCACAGTGGGGCATCATCGGCCCTTTCGCAGGGACAGGCGCGCGTGCGGTTCTCGAAACTCAGACTGACCGGCTTCAAGAGCTTCGTCGATCCCACCGATCTGGTGATCGCCGACGGGCTGACCGGGGTCGTCGGTCCCAACGGGTGCGGAAAGTCCAACCTCCTCGAGGCGCTCCGCTGGGCCATGGGCGAGAACCGCGCCAAGTCGATGCGCGGCGCGGGCATGGAGGACGTGATCTTTGCCGGCTCCACGAGCCGCCCCGCGCGCAACTTCGCCGAGGTGGTGATCCATCTGGAGAATTCCGACCGGCTTGCGCCCGCGGCCTTCAACGACGCCGATCAGCTCGACATCACGCGCCGGATCACCCGCGATGTCGGCAGCGCCTACAAGGTCAACGGCAAGGACGTCCGCGCCCGCGACGTGCAGATGCTCTTTGCCGATGCCTCGACCGGGGCGCATTCGCCCTCGCTCGTCCGGCAGGGCCAGATCGCCGAGCTGATCAACGCCCGCCCGACCTCGCGGCGCCGCATCCTCGAGGAGGCGGCGGGGATTTCCGGGCTCTACCAGCGCCGCCACGAGGCCGAGCTCAAGCTGCGCGGGGCCGAGAGCAACCTCGCGCGCGTCGACGACGTGATCGATCAGCTCTCCCAGCAGCTCGCGCAGCTGGCCAGACAGGCGAAACAGGCCGCGCGCTATCGCCAGATCGGCGAGGAGCTGCGCCGCGCGGAGGGGCTGCTGCTCTGGCGGCGCTGGAACGAGGCCGCCGAGGCGCTGGACGCGGCCGAGACCGCGCTGCGCGTGCGCGGCGCGGAGGCCTCCCGCGCCGAGACCGCGGCGCGCAGCGCGGCCGAGGCACGGGGCGAGGCGGAGGACGCGCTGCCCGCCTGCCGCGAGGAGGACTCCATCGCCGCCGCGATCCTCCAGCGGCTGAGGGTGCAGGCCGACACCATCGCCGAACAGGAGACCGCGGCGCGCGAGCGGATCGCGACGCTCGAGGCGCGCATCGATCAGCTCGCGCGCGACATGGAGCGCGAGGCCGGCCTCAACCGAGACGCCGGCGAGAGCATCGCGCGGCTCGACGCGGAGGCGGCAGAGCTGGCCGAGGCCGACGAGGGCCATGACGCGCGGCTGGCCGAGGCCGCCGGGGCGGCGCAGGAGTCGGCCCGCGTTCTCGAGGCCCGCGAGGCCGAGCTGGGCCAGATGACCGAGGACATGGCGCGCCTCTCGGCCCGGCACCAGTCGGCGCAGCGCCTGATCGATGACAGCCGCAAGGCGCTCGACCGCGGCGAGGCCGAGGCCGACAAGGCCCGCCGGGCGCAGGCCGAGGCGCAGAGCGCCGTCGAGGCGGCCGCGACCGGGCAGTCCGAGGCGAGCGCGACCGAGGCCGCGGCCATCGCCGAGGCGGAGGCGGCGGAGGCCGCGCTCGTCGATGCCGATGCGGCCCGCGCCGCCGCGCAGACGCGCGAGGCCGAAGCCCGCGCCGCCCGTTCGGAGGCCGAGAGCGAGGCCGGCGCGCTCAAGGCCGAGGCCGGGGCGCTGGCGCGGGTTGTCGAGCGCGACACCACCGGCACCGCCCAGATCATGGACCGGGTCGATGTCACGCCCGGCTACGAGAAGGCCCTCGGCGCGGCGCTCGCCGAGGACCTGCGCGCGCCGGAGGTCGACGGGGGCGGTGCGTCGGGCTGGATCGGCCTGCCGGGCTATGATGCGCCGCAACCCCTCCCCGACGGGGCGGCGCCGCTCGGCGATCACGTGACGGCGCCGGATGTCCTCGCCCGCCGCATGGCACAGATCGGGATCGTCGATGCCGCCGAGGCGCCGGGGATCCAGCCCCGGTTGCGTCCCGGGCAGCGGCTCGTGAGCCGCGAGGGGGATCTCTGGCGGTGGGACGGGTTTCACGCGCGCGCCGAGGACGCCCCTTCGGCCGCCGCGCTCCGGCTCGAACAGCGCAACCGGCTGGCCGAGCTCGAACAGCAGCTCGCGCAGGCCTCGGCGCGCGCCGCTGACGCCGCACAGGCCCATGAGGCGCTCCGCGCCGAGCTGGCGGCCTGCACCGAGGCGGATCGCGCGGCACGCGAGGCGCGCCGCGCGGCGGATGGCGCCGTGACCGAAGCGCGCCGCAGGCTCGCCCAGGCCGAGAGCGAGCGCAGCCTCGCCGGCTCGCGGCTCGAGTCGCTCGGCCTGGCTGTCACCCGCCACGAGGACGAGGCGGCGGCGGCGCGCAGCGCGCTGTCGCAGGCGGAGACGGCGCGCGATGAGCTCGACGATCTCGACACGGTGCGGGCCGGTCTCGAGCGTCTCAAGACGGCGGTCGAGGAGGCCCGCAGCGAGATGATGACCCGGCGCGGGGCGGCCGAGGAGCTGCGGCGAGAGGGCGAGCGCCGCGCGGCCCGGCGCGAGGCCATCGCGCGCGAGGTGAGCGGCTGGCGGCGCCGGCTGGAGACGGCCGAGACCCGCGCCGCGGAGCTCTCGGAGCGTCGAACCGGTGCGGAGGCCGAGCTCAAGGATGCCCGCGCGGCGCCCGATACGCTCGCAGCCAAGCGCGAGGAGCTCGCCGCCGAAATCGCCCGCGCCGAGACACGCCGCAGCGCCGCGGCCGAGGCGCTGGCCGCGGCCGAGACACGCGCACGGGGCGCTGCCGACGCCGAGCGCGAGGCCGAGCGCGATGCCTCGGAGGCGCGCGAGGCCCGCGCCGGCGCCGAGGCGCGCCGCGACGCGGCGCATGAGGCGCGCGAGCAGGCCGCGGCCCGGATCACGGAGGCGCTCGGGCTGACGCCGGAGGCGCTGCTCGACTCGCTCGGCGCTGATCCGGGTGACATGCCGGGCTCGGAGCAGATCGAGGCGGATGTCACGCGTCTCCGGCGGCAGCGCGATGCGCTCGGTGCGGTCAACCTCCGGGCCGAGGAGGACGCGCGCGAGGTCGAGGCCGAGCATGACAGCCTCGCCGCCGAGAAGGCGGATCTCGAAGAGGCGATCACCACCCTGCGCAGCGGCATTGCCAGCCTCAACCGCGAGGGGCGCGAGCGGCTCCTCGCGGCGTTCGAGCAGGTCAACACCAATTTCGGCACGCTCTTCCGTCACCTTTTCGGCGGCGGCGAGGCCAAGCTGGTGCTGGTCGAGAGCGACGACCCGCTCGAGGCGGGGCTCGAGATCATGTGCCAGCCGCCGGGCAAGAAGCTGTCGACGCTGTCGCTCCTGTCGGGCGGCGAGCAGACGCTGACCGCGCTGGCGCTCATCTTTGCCGTGTTCCTCGCCAACCCGGCGCCGATCTGCGTGCTCGACGAGGTGGACGCGCCGCTCGACGACGCCAACGTCGGCCGGTTCTGCGACCTTCTCGACGAGATGACCCGCCGCACCGAGACGCGCTTTCTCATC
>DATFKM010000045.1:0-3046 GCA_035268645.1 Paracoccaceae bacterium
CTGTCGTTCTACGACACGATGCGGCAGGCGCACGGCACGACCGACCTCATCCAGGCGCAGCGTGACTTCTTCGGCCGCCACGGCTTTCGCCGCCGGGACCGGGAGGGCGACGGCTTCCACGGCCCCTGGGCGGAGTAGGGGTCCCGCCGCGGGGGTCGGGATCCGAGTATTTCGGGAACGAAGAAGCCCGCACGGGCTCAGCTTCCCCGGGGCTTGGCGCGCAGCGTCGGCGAATAGGTCGCCGGGTCCTCGGGCCAGGGGTGACGGGGATAGCGACCGCGCATGTCCTTGCGCACATCCGAGTAGGAACTGGCCCAGAAACCGGGCAGGTCGGTCGTGACCTGCACCGGACGGCCCGCCGGTGACAGGAGCGTCAGGCGCAGGGGCTGCCCCGCGACCTGCGGGTGGCGCGTGAGGCCGAAGACCTCCTGAAGCCGAACCGCGACGCCCGGCACGTCGGCTTCGTAATCCACCGGCACCTCGCGTCCGAGCGGCGTTCGCCAGAGGCCCGGGGCGATCCGGTCGACCGCCTCGAGGCCGGACCAGCCGAGCCGGGCCCGGAGGGCGTCGTGGAGGTCGAAGCCCGACCAGTCGGCCGCACTCCTGACTTTTCCCAGGAACGGCAGGAGCCAGTCCTCGGCCTCCGCGAGCAGGCTCGCCTCGTCCATCGCCGGAACGGGCGCGCCCTCCGCGCGGGCCAGTTCGGCGCGGCGGCAAAGCCGCGCGGCGCGCGGCGACAGGCGAAGACCCAAGGCGCGGACACCGTCCAGCATGGCGCGGGCGAGGGCGTCTTCCGGCGCATCGCGCCAGTGGGTGTCGCTGAGGGCTATGGCGCCGAGCCGCTCCCGCCGCCGCGCGACGACCCGTCCGTCGCGGGCGGACCATTCGGCGGTCTCCACCGTTTCGATGGCACCGGCGAAGAGCGCGCGGACCTCGGCTTCGGAGATCGCCGCCGCGAGCCGGATCGTGGCCTCGGGCTGCGCGCCGTCGGTATCGGCGACGACGAGCAATCTCGCCGAGGCCAGCCCGTCCCCTTCCGGCAACCGCGCGCCGCGCCCGCCCGACAGAAGGTAGCGCGGCTCTCCGCCCGGCCGGCGCAGGGCCACGCGGTCGGGGTAGGCGAGGGCGGCCAATGCGCCCGGGGAGTGATCGGCGGGAGGTCCTGCAAGCCGGCGCAGCCGCTTCGTCTCCGCGTTGATCCGGTCGAGGGCGGGGCGCGCGGGGTGGGTCTTCGGGTAGTCGCGCAGGGCGGAAAGCCGCAGCGCGATGTCGGTGCCCTCACCTCTCAGGGGGTCGCGGTCGCCGAGAAGGGCGGCAAGCGATGCGGCGTCGGGTCCGCCCCGCAGCAGCATCTGCCCGAGGCGCGGGTGGAGCGGCATTGCCGCCAGTGCCCGCCCGTGGGCGGTGATGGCCCCCGCCGCGTCGATCGCGCCGAGTTCGCCCAGAAGTGCGCGCGCCTCGGCGAAGGCCCGCGCCGGCGGCTGGGTCGGCAGCGGCAGGTCGACGGGGTCGCGCGTGCCCCAGGCAGCCAGCGCGAGCGCGAAATCCGACAGTTCGGCTGTCTCGATCTCGGCGGGCGGCTGCGGTGCGAGGGCACCCTCCTCGCCCTTCGTCCAGAGCCGGTAGGCCACGCCGGGGGCCACGCGTCCCGCCCGCCCCGCGCGCTGCGTGGCCTCGGCGCGGCTGACGCGCTCGGTCACGAGCCGGGTCATGCCGGAGCCCGGATCGACCCGCGCACGGCGGGCAAGCCCCGCATCGACGACGACGCGGATGTCCTCGATCGTGAGCGAGGTTTCCGCGATGGCGGTGGCGAGCACGATCTTGCGCGCCCCGGGCTCGGGGCCGATCGCCGCGCGCTGCTGGGCGAAGGGCATCGCCCCGTAAAGCGGGCGGAGCACCGTGCCGTCGGGCAGGCCGTCCGAGAGCGCGGCGGCGGTGCGCCGGATCTCGCCTTCGCCGGGCAGGAACACGAGGATGCCGCCTTCGGTCTCCACGAGGGCCGTCCGCACCGCGGCCGCAACCGTCGTCTCGAGGCGCTCTTCCCTCCGCAGCGGCCTTTCGCGCCACCGGGTCTCGACCGGCCAGGCCCGGCCCTCCGACACGATCTCGGGCGCACCGCCCATCAGTGCCGAAAAGGCGGCGGTGTCGAGGGTCGCCGACATCGGCATCAGCACGAGGTCTTCGCGCAGCGCCCCGCGCGCTTCGAGCGCCAGCACAAGGCCGAGGTCGGCATGGATGGAACGTTCGTGCACCTCGTCGAAGAGCACCGCGCCCACGCCCTCGAGAGAGGGGTCCGACAGCAGCATCCGCGTGAGAATGCCCTCGGTGATCACCTCGATGCGGGTCTGCACGCCCACCCGCGTCTCGCCCCGGATGCGGTAGCCCACCGTCTCGCCGACCGCCTCGCCGAGGGTCGCGGCCATGCGTTCGGCGGCGGCCCGGGCGGCGAGGCGGCGGGGTTCGAGAACGAGGATGCGGCCCGGGACGAGGCCCGCGCCGAGAATGGCCAGCGGCACCCGCGTCGTCTTGCCCGCCCCGGGCGGGGCGGCGAGCACGGCCATGCGCCGCGCCTCGAGGGCGCCGAGAAGCGCATCGAGCACGTCGTCTATGGGAAGGGCGCTCATCGCCCGAGGCTTAGGGGCAAGACCGGCCTCCGTCCACCGCCCGGGTGCCCGCGGCACTGGACATCCCGCCGCGACCGTCTCAAGAGGATGCGATGACCGAGACGGAAGCCCTTGCCGAAAAGCTTCTGAGCGGCGACCGCCGGGCGCTCGCACGCGCCATCACGCTCGTCGAAAGCGCGCGGAGGGATCACCGGGAAGAGGCCGAGGCGCTGCTCGACCGGCTCGCGGCGGAGGGGCGCGAGGCACTGCGGGTGGGGCTTTCGGGCACGCCCGGCGTCGGCAAGTCGACCTTCAGCGAGGCCTTCGGCATGGACCTCACCGGCGCGGGCAAGCGTGTCGCGGTGCTGGCGGTCGACCCCTCCTCGGCGCGCACCGGCGGTTCCATCCTCGGCGACAAGACCCGGATGGAGCGGCTCGCCCGC
>DATFKM010000046.1:0-4746 GCA_035268645.1 Paracoccaceae bacterium
CGGTTCCCGGCATGCCGGGAGCCGGGTCCGATCCGCGATCACCTCGCCGGAGCCGACATCTCATCTCCTTCGTCTTCGCCGTGGCATCAGACCCGGCACGCAAATGGATGCCCGGGGGCTTCCCCTCGGCGCGGCGTCGACCTATCTCGTCCGGCAGGCGGGTGCTGTCCTCCACGTGTGGGGCCTGAATCCTGGTGGCCTAATCATTCTCGCGGGAGCTGGCTCTGCGACGGGTCGTGGCCTGACGCACCCGGCGCCCACCTGGTAACCCAGGCTCGCGAGGATCATGCGCCTCCACGGCCGCGACGGGCCCGCCACCCTCGCTCTCCGGCCCGAGCCCTTCGCAGGCCGCCGGCGCCGCCTTGCCAGCGGCCCCGCCAGGCGCCACCGTCGCCCCGCCATGACCCCGTCCCCCATCAGCCTCGGCCGCGCGCTCGACGCCGCTCTCGCCGACCTCGCCGCAGGTCCGGAACGCCTCAGCGTCTGGTCGCTCGTCGTCACCGTGTTCGGCGATGCGGTGGCGCCGCGCGGCGGGGTGCTGCGCGTCGCCGCGCTGCAGGAGATCGTGGCCCGCCTCGGCGTCGAGCCCGGCGCCCTCCGCACCGCGCTCTCGCGGCTGGCCCGCGACGGCTGGCTGGAGCGCGAGCGGCGCGGGCGCGCCTCCTTCCACGCCCTGACGCCGCGGCGGCGGGCCGAGCTCGACGCCGCCTCGCGCCGCATCTACGCGCCCGGCCCGCCGCCCTGGGAGGGGGCCTGGCTGCTCGCCGCGCTCCGTCCCGGCGCACCGAAGGCCGAACTCGACGCCGCCGCCCGTCGCCTGCGCGCCGCCGGATTCGCCCGCGTCTCCCAGGCCCTTCTGCTGCGCCCCGCCCGGCCGGGCGAAGGGCCGGAGGCGGAGGCGGCGCCGCCGGGCGTCTCGCTGTTCCTCTCGCCCCCGGGGGCCGGCGCCGTCGCGCCGGACCTCGTCGCCGCCGCCTGGCCGTCGGAGACGCCGGCCGCGCGCTTCCGCGACCTCGCCGCCCGCATCGCGCCGCTCGCGGCGGCGGCGGAGCGCGGCGCGCCGGATCCGCTCGACGCGCTCGCGGCCCGGCTCCTCCTCGTGCATCTCTGGCGGCGCGCCGTGCTCGCCGCGCCGGACCTGCCGGAGGCGCTGCGCCCGCAGGACTGGCCGGGCGAGACCGCCCGCGCCGCCGCCCGGGATCTCTACTGGCGCCTCGCCCGGCCCTCCGAACTCTGGCTCGACGCCTGCGGCGGCGGGCCGGAGGGCGCGCTGCCGGCGCCCGGTCCCGCCTTCCGCCGCCGCTTCGGCGGCCCCTCCTCCGCCGCGGCCGAACCGGCCCGCGCCACCGCCTGACCCGACACCCCCCGCGACAGGACCCCATGACCGAAACCGCAAAGCCCGCCCCCCTCGACGGCCTCAAGGTGCTCGACCTCACCCGCGTGCTCGCCGGGCCGTGGTGCACCCAGCTCCTCGCCGATCTCGGCGCCGACGTGATCAAGGTCGAGAACCCCGAGGGCGGCGACGACACCCGCGGCTGGGGCCCGCCCTGGCTGAAGGACGCCGAGGGGAACGAGACGCAGGAGGCCGCCTACTACCTCTCCGCCAACCGCAACAAGCGCTCCGCCTGCATCGACCTGAAGACCGAGGCGGGCCGCGAGACGATCCGACGCCTCGCCGCGAAGGCCGACGTGTTCGTGGAGAACTTCAAGGTCGGCGGCCTCGCGAAGATGGGCCTCGGCCTCGACGATCTGCGCGCGCTGAACCCGGGGCTGGTCTATCTCTCGATCACCGGCTTCGGCCAGACCGGCCCGAAGGCGTCGGAGCCCGGCTACGACTACCTGATCCAGGCGCTCGGCGGCATCATGTCGATCACCGGCCAGCCGGACGGCGAGCCCGGCGGCGGGCCGACCCGCGTCGGCGTCGCGATCTCCGACGTCACCACGGGCCTCTACTCCGTCATCGCCATCCTCGCGGCGCTCCGCCAGCGCGACGCCACCGGCGAGGGCCAGCACATCGACATGGCGCTGCTCGACGTCACCGTGGGCTGGCTGGCGAACCAGGCCGCCAACTACTTCATCGGCGGCACGGTCCCGACGCGCACCGGCGCCTGGCACCCCAACCTCGCGCCCTACCAGCCCTTCCCCTGCACCGACGGCGACGTGATCATCGCCGTCGGCAACAACCGCCAGTTCCGCGCCATGTGCGAGGTCGTCGGCCTTCCGGGCCTGCCCGAGGATCCGCGCTTCCGCGACGTGCGCGACCGCAACGCCAACCGCGCGGCGCTGGCCGAGCTGATCTCCGAGCGCACCCGCCTCGCGCCGCGGGAGCGCTGGCTGACGGCGCTGCCCGCGGCCGGCGTGCCCTGCTCCGGCCTCAACACCATCGACAAGGTGTTCGAGGAACCGCAGGTCCAGGCCCGCGGCATGAAGATCGAGGTCCCGCACAGCACCGCCGGGCCGATCCCCAACCTCGCCAATCCGATCAAGTTCTCGGGCTCGGAGATCCGCTACCGTCGCGCCGCCCCGCTCCTCGGCGAGCACACCGAGGAGGCGATCCGCGACTGGCTCGGGGAGGACGCGCCGTGAGCGTGAAGGCGGTCGAGGTCCTCACCAACTGCCCCGACGCCGCCTCGGCCGAGCGCATCGCCGAGGCGCTGATCGAGGAGCGCCTCGCCGCCTGCGCCAACATCGGCGCGCCGATCCGCAGCCTCTACCGCTGGAAGGGCGGCATCGCGCGCGAGCCCGAGACGCCGCTTCTCCTCAAGACCCGGGCGGAGCTCTTCGCGCCGCTCGCCGCGCGGCTGAAGGACCTCCACCCCTACGAGACGCCGGCCGTCCTCCGCCTCGACGTGGCGGAGGCCGACGCCGACTACCTCGCCTGGATCGGGGCGGAGACGCGGGCGCCCTGAGGCGCCCGCCGGCGCGTCACTCCTGACGCGCCATCCACTCGTCCACCTCGGCGCGCGCCTGATCCTTGCTCTTGCCGTAACGCTGCTGGATCTTGCCCTCCAGCTTCTCGCGCTCGCCGGCGACCTCCTGGATCTCGTCGTCCGTCAGCTCGCCCCATTTCGCCTTGACCGATCCGGTGAGCCGCTTCCAGTTGCCCTGTATGCGGTTCCAGTCCATGCGCTGGCCTCCTCTGTCCGGGTTCGCGTCCGCCAACAACGACGACGCCGCGCATCGGCTCCGCCGTCAATCCTCCAGATAGGCGAACGCCGCCGTCGAGACCGCGGCGAGCTTGCCGGTCCCGGCCTCGCCCCAGCCGCGCAGCTCCACCCGCGCGACGGCCATGCGCCGCCCGTTGGAGGCGGCCTCCACCCGGATCTCCGCCGCCGGCTCCGTCACCGGGCGCAGGAAATGCGTGCTCAGGTCCACCGTGGTCAGGTTGCGGTAGCGCCCGTTCAGCGCCGCCAGCGTCAGCACCGCGGCGGTGTCCGCCGCCGCCGCGACCGCCTGTCCGCAGAGCACGGGCGTGCCGCCGCGCCGCGCCAACTGCGGCCCGCAGGGCATCCGGAACCGCCCGACGCCCGCCTCGAGCTCAAGCGGCTCGATCTCCAGCGCCTGCACCCAGGGCGCGAAGCCCTCCGCCAGAAGCGCCTTCATCTCCTCGACCCCGAACATGTTACAGGATTCCCTTTGACCCGGCCGTTTTCGTCACATATCTTCATCCCAACGTAACCCGGCCGCATTCGGGAGGGCGAGCCATGTATTCCCAGGGCCTGATCGGCGCGAAGGGCGAGACCCACGAGGACGAGGCGTTTCTCGCCCGCTTCCAGGCGCGCATCGACGCCGAGGAGAAGATCGAGCCCAACGACGAGATGCCGGAGGGCTACCGCAAGACCCTCGTGCGCCAGATCGGCCAGCACGCGCATTCCGAGATCGTCGGCATGCTGCCCGAGGGCAACTGGATCACCCGCGCCCCGTCGCTCCGCCGCAAGGCGGCGCTGCTGGCCAAGGTGCAGGACGAGGGCGGCCACGGTCTCTACCTCTACGCCGCCGCCGAGACGCTCGGCGTGACGCGCGAGGAGATGACCGAACAGCTGCTCGACGGACGCGCCAAGTTCTCCTCGATCTTCAACTACCCGACCCTGACCTGGGCCGACATCGGCGCCGTCGGCTGGCTCGTGGACGGCGCGGCGATCATGAACCAGATCCCGCTCTGCCGCTGCTCCTTCGGGCCCTACGCCCGCGCCATGATCCGGGTCTGCAAGGAGGAGAGCTTCCACCAGCGGCAGGGCTACGAGATCATGCTCACCCTCTGCCGGGGCACGGAGAAGCAGAAGGCCATGGCGCAGGACGCCCTGAACCGCTTCTGGTGGCCCTCGCTGATGATGTTCGGCCCGCACGATTCCGACAGCGAGCACGGCGATCAGTCGATGAAGTGGAAGATCAAGCGCTTCACCAACGACGAGCTGCGCCAGAAGTTCATCGACGCCACCGTGCCGCAGGCCGAGTTCCTCGGCCTGAGCGTCCCCGACCCGGACCTGAAGTGGAACCCGGAGAAGAACGACGGCAAGGGCGGCTACGACCACGGCGAGATCGACTGGGACGAGTTCTGGCGCGTGGTGAAGGGCGGCGGCGTCATGACGGTCGACCGCGTCTCGGCCCGCCGCAAGGCGTGGGACGACGGCGCCTGGGTGCGCGACGCCGCCAACGCCCACGCCGCCAAGCGCCGCGCCCGCGCCGTGGCCGAGAAGACGGCGGCGGAGTAAGGCGCGCCCGCGCCCCCCTCCGCCCGGCGGCTCC
>DATFKM010000047.1:0-2944 GCA_035268645.1 Paracoccaceae bacterium
CTCGGCTGCGAGCCGGCCCCCGAGGCGATGGCGCTGGAGGGGCTCGACCGCTACGCGGCCCGCAAGCGCATCGTGGCGCTCGCGGAGGATCAGGGCTGGCTCGACGGCATCGACGAGGACCTGCACGTCGTCCCGCACGGCGACCGCTCCAAGGTGGCGATCGAGCCCTACCTGACCGACCAGTGGTTCGTCGACGCCAGGACCCTCGCGAAGCCGGCGATCGCGGCGGTGCGCGAGGGGCGCACCGTGTTCGCGCCGAAGAGCTGGGAGAAGACCTACTTCAACTGGCTCGAGAACATCGAGCCCTGGTGCATCTCCCGCCAGCTCTGGTGGGGCCATCAGGTGCCGGTCTGGTACGGGCCTGACGGCACGGCCTTCTGCGAGGCGACCGAGGGGGAGGCCAAGGCCGCCGCGCGCGCGCATTACGGCGAGGACCGGCCGCTGGAGCGCGACCCCGACGTCCTCGACACCTGGTTCTCCTCCGGCCTCTGGCCGATGGGGACGCTCGGCTGGCCGGAGGAGACCGAGGCGCTGGAGCGCTACTATCCGGGCGCGGTGCTGGTGACGGGCTTCGACATCATCTTCTTCTGGGTCGCCCGGATGATGATGTTCGGCTGTCACTTCATGAAGGAGGTGCCCTTCGGCACCGTCTACGTGCACGCGCTGGTCCGGGACGAGAAGGGCAAGAAGATGTCCAAGTCCCTCGGCAACGTCATCGACCCGATCCGGCTGATCGACGAGTACGGCGCCGACGCCGTGCGCTTCACGCTGGCCTCGATGGCGGCGATGGGGCGCGACATCAAGCTCGCCGTCGGGCGGGTGGCGGGCTACCGCAACTTCGTCACCAAGCTCTGGAACGCCGCCCGCTTCGCGGAGCTGAACGGCGCCCGTCCCGTCGAGGGCTTCGACCCCGCCGCGGTCGAGGCGCCGCTCAACCGCTGGATCGTCGGAGAGACCGGCCGCGTGCGCGAGACCGTCGACGCGGCGCTGGAGGGCTTCCGCTTCAACGACGCGGCCGCGGCGCTCTACGCCCATGTCTGGGGCGTCGTCTGCGACTGGTACGTGGAGTTCTCGAAACCCCTCCTCGCCGAAGGCTCGGACGCGCGGGAGGAGACGCGCGCGACGCTGGCCTGGACGCTGGATCAGTGCCTCAAGATGCTGCACCCCTTCATGCCCTTCGTGACCGAGCGGCTCTGGGGCGAGATCGCCGAGCGTCCGCGGATGCTGGCGGTGAGCGACTGGCCGGAGATCGGCGCGGAGCTCGTCGACGACGTCGCCGAGGGCCGGATGCGCCGGCTGATCGGGCTGATCGAGGCGGTCCGCTCGGTCCGCGCCGAGATGAACGTGCCGCCCTCCGCCCGGCTGGAGCTGCTGCTGACCGAGGGCGACGCCGCCCTCGAGGCGGAGATCCGCGAGGCGATGCCCCTGATCGAGCGTCTCGGCCGGATCGAGCGCTTCGCCCGCGCCGAAGCCCCGCCCGCCGGGGCGGTGACGCTGACGCTCCCGGCGGGCGCCGTCTGCCTGCCGCTCGCCGGCGTGGTGGACGGCGCGGCCGAGCGGGCGCGCCTCGAAAAGGCGCTCGCCAAGGCCGAGAAGGAGGCCGAGGGCATCGCGCGCAAGCTCGACAATCCCGGCTTCCTCGCCAAGGCGCCGGAGGAGGTCGTGGAGGAGAACCGCGAGCGGCTCGCGGCGGCGCGCGAGGAGGCCGAGCGGCTCCGCGCCGCGGCGGCCCGGGCGGCCGAGCTGGTCTGACCGCGGCGGGGATCGCGGCTCGCCCCGATCCCCGCGCGCCGGCGCGGCCCCGCCGAGGGGGCGGCCCGCCATCGACGCCCGCCGCGCCAAGGCCCGGCGGGCCCGCGCCCGGCTCAGCGCTCCGCCATGCTCCGCGCGTCGAGCACCGCCTCGGCCCAGGCCTCGGGCCGCTCCTGGGGCAGCGCGTGGCCGGCGCCCTCGAACACCCGATGCTCATGCGGCCCGCGAAACCGGCTGGCGTGGTGCGCGGTCCCGGGGTTCACGCCGTCCACGCTCCCGTCCACCGTCACCGCCGGGACCGCGATCTCCGGGCGCGCCGCCAGCCGCGCCTCGATCGCCGCCACCGCCGGATCGCCCGGCACGAGCCCGTAGCGGTGGCGATAGGAGTGGATCACGACCTCCACGAAATCCGGGTTGTCGAAGGCCGCCGCGCTCGCCTCGAACTCCGCCTCGGTGAAGGCCCATTCCGGCGACCACTGCCGCCACAGCAGCCGCGCGATCCCCCGCCGGTCCGCCTCCAGCCCGCGCCGCCCCCGCTCGCCGTGGAAATACCACTGATACCAGAGCGCCGCCTCCTGCGCCGCCGGCGCCGGCTCCAGGCTCCGCGCGATGTCCTGGATGTTGTAGGAATTGCCCGAGACCAGCGCCTCCACCCGCTCCGGCCGGAGCGCCGAGACCACGCAGGCAGCCCGCCCGCCCCAGTCGTAGCCGGCCAGCACCGCCCGCCCGAGGCCGAGCGCGTCCATCAGCGCGAGCAGATCCGCCCCCAGCGCCGCCTGCTCGCCCGAACGCGGCGTCGCCGGATCGAGGAACCGCGTCCCTCCGCAGCCGCGGAGATAGGGCAGCACCACCCGCGCCCCCGCCTCCCCCAGCAGCCGCGCCGCCGGCAGGCAGCCCTCCGGCGCATAGGGAAAGCCGTGCAGCAGCAGGCAGGGCCAGCCCTCCTCCGGCCCCGTCTCCAGATACGCGACCGACAGGACCCCCGCCTCGATCCGCCCCTCGCGCATCATATCTTCGCGAACTTCGCCAGCGCCTCGCGGAAGCTGAGGCCGCCCTTCAGCTCCGCCATCGCCTTGGCGTCGTCCGCCGCATAGCCGGCGGCGAGCGCCGCGATCTCCGCCGCCCGCGCCGCCGGCAGCACCACCACGCCCGAGCCGTCCGCCACGATCGCGTCCCCCGGCGACACGCGCAC
>DATFKM010000048.1:0-4039 GCA_035268645.1 Paracoccaceae bacterium
CGGGAGTTCTGGGGCTACGCGCCGGACGAGGAACTGGACGCGCAGGCGGTCGTGGAGGAGAAGTACCGCGGCATCCGTCCGGCGCCGGGCTATCCGGCCTGTCCGGACCACACCGAGAAGCGGACGCTGTTCAAGCTGCTCGACGCCGAGAAGCTGACCGGGCTTCGCCTGACCGAGAGTTGCGCGATGTGGCCGGCGGCGGCGGTCTCGGGCCTCTACTTCGCGCATCCGGAGGCGCGTTATTTCGGCGTCGGCCGGATCGGGCGCGATCAGGTGGAGGACTACGCCCGGCGCAAGGGCATGACGCCGTCCGAGGTCGAGACCTGGCTGGCGCCGAACCTCGCCTACACGCCGAAGCGCGAGGCGATGCGCGAAAGCGCCTGAGGATCGGGCGCGGCCGGGGCCCGGCCGCGGTTCCGGACCGGATGCGCCGGCGCGGGCGGTGGCCTGCGCCGGCGGTCTTCGTCCAGGGCCTCGGTCGACGCTGTCGGCCGGCTTCGGGCGATGCGCCCGGCGTTCGGCCTCGGCGTCAGCCGGTCGGACCGAGGCAGGCCTTCAGGCTCTCCGCCATGTTGCGGAGCAGCGTCGGATAGAGGTCCGGACCGGGGGCGAGTTCGGCCCCGACGGGATCGAGCGTGCCGAGGCGGGCGCCGGTGCCCTCCACCGCCGTCTCGGCGAGGCGGGGCGGGAACTGCGGCTCGGTGAAGACGCAGGCGGCGTCCATGGCGGCGATGGCCGCGCGGATCTCCGCGAGGCGGCGGGGGCCGGGGGTCGAGCCGTCGCCGAGGGAGACGGCGCCGGCCGCCTCGACGCCGAAGCGGGCCTCGAAATGGTGGTAGCCGTCGTGGAACACCACGAAGTCGCGGCCGGCGAGGGGCGCGACCTCGGCCGCGATCTCGGCCTCGAGGGCGGTCAGCTCGGCCTTTCCGGCCTCGGCGTTGGCGCGGTAGGCGCCGGCGTTGGCGGGATCCGCGCTCGACAGCGCGGCGGCGATGGCGTCGAGCCAGGCGCGTGCGTTGGCCGGGTCGAGCCAGGCGTGGGGATCGACGCCGTCATGGGCGTGGTCGTCATGCGCGTCGGCGTGTTCGGAGCCGTGTGCGTGCCCGTCTCCGTGGGCGTGCTCCTCTTCGTGCCCATGTTCGTCGTCGTGCGCGTGCCCGTCTCCGTGGGCGTGTTCCGCCCCGTGCGCGGGCTCTTCGTCATGCGCGTGCCCGTCCTCGTGCGCCGCGTCATGCGCGTGCTCGTCGCCGTGGTCGTGGGCCGCGAAGGTGACGCCCTGGCGGAACGCCAGCTGGCGGACGCCGGGCGCCTCGAGCAGGGCGACGGTGCGGGCGTCGGCGGCGAGGGTCTCGAGCGCGTCGTGCAGCCAGGGGGTCAGCGCCTCGCCGACCCAGAACACGAGGTCGGCGCCTTCGAGCGCCGCGGCCTCGGACGGGCGCATGGCGTGGCCGTGGGGCGAGGCGCCGGGGGGCAGCACGAGCGTCGGCTCGCCCACGCCCTGCATCACCCGCGCCGTCAGCGAATGCACCGGCAGGATGTCCGCCGCCACGCGCGGCGGGGCCGCCTGCGCCGTCGTCGCCGTCGCCAAGGCCGCCGCGCCGGCCGCCGCCAGGATCTTGCTCCGCATCGTCCGCTCCCCGAGAAGTCGTTGCCATGATCGAAGCGGGAGGATAGGGGTGACGTTATAATGTATCAAGTCAAAGCCGCCTCCGCCGAACCGCTGGTCGCCGCCACGGACGTTTCGGTCCGCCTCGGCGGGCGCACGGTGCTGAGCCATGTCGACCTCGCGGTGCGGGCGGGGGAGATCGTCACGCTGGTGGGACCGAACGGGTCCGGCAAGTCGACGCTGCTGCGCGCGCTGATCGGGGCGGTCGCGCCGGCGGCGGGGCGGGTCCGGCGGCGGGCGGGTCTGCGCCTCGGCTACGTGCCGCAGAGCCTGACGCTCGACCCGGCTCTGCCGATGACGGCGGGGCGGTTCCTCGACCTGCCGCGCCGGGCGGGCCGGGCGGAGCGGGCGGCGGCGCTGGGGCGGACCGGTGCGGCGGGGCTGGAGGGCCGGGCTCTGAGCGAGCTTTCGGGCGGGCAGTTCCAGCGGGTGCTGCTGGCGCGCGCGCTGCTGGCGGCGCCGGAACTCCTGATGCTGGACGAGCCGACGCAGAGCCTCGACCAGCCCGGGGCGGCGGAGTTCTATCGTCTCGTCGATTCGCTCCGGGCCGAGACCGGCTGCGCGGTGCTGATGGTCAGTCACGACCTGCACGTGGTGATGAGCGCGTCCGACCGGGTGATCTGCCTCAACGGACATGTCTGCTGCGAAGGGGCGCCGGCGCATGTCGCCGCGGCGCCGGAATACCGGGCGCTGTTCGGCGAGGGCACGCAAGGGGCGCTGGCGCTCTATCGCCATCACCACGATCACCGGCACGACGCGCCGGGGATGGAGGGCGCATGACCGATCCGCTGGATTCGTTTCTCGTGCGCGCGGGGCTGGCGGGTCTGGGGACCGCGCTGGCCGCGGCGCCGCTCGGCTGTTTCGTGGTCTGGCGGCGGATGGCCTATTTCGGCGACGCGACGGCGCATGCGGCGCTGCTCGGCGTGGCGCTGGCGCTGGCGATGGAGGTCTCGGTCACGGCGGGGATGTTCGCGGTGGCGCTGGCGGCGGCGGCGGCGATCTCCGGCCTTTCCGGGCGGAGCGTGGCGACGGACACGCTGCTCGGCGTCTTCGCGCATGCGGCGCTGGCGCTCGGGGTGGTCGCGGTCTCGTTCATGCCGACGGTGCGGACGGATCTGATGGCGTGGCTGTTCGGCGACGTGCTCTCGGTCTCGCGCCTCGATCTCGCGGTGATCTGGGGCGGGGGCGCGGTGGTGGCCGGGCTGATCGTCTGGCGCTGGTCGGCGCTGCTGGCGGCGACGGTGAGCCCGGAGCTGGCGGTCGCCGCCGGGATCGCGCCGCGGCGCGAGCGCGCGGTGCTGACGGTGGCGCTCGCGCTGCTGGTGGCGACGGCGATCCAGACGGTGGGGGCGCTGCTGATCGCGGCGATGCTGATCATCCCGGCGGCGGCGGCGCGGCCTTTGGCCTCCTCGCCCGAGCGGATGGCGCTGGGGGCGGCGCTGATCGGCGGGGCGGCGGCGCTGGGGGGGCTCGGCCTCGCCTGGCGGCTCGACACGCCGGCGGGGCCGACGATGGTGGCGCTGGCGGCGGGCGCCTTCGCGGCGACGAGCCTCGGCGCCGGGATCGCGGCCGCGCTCGCGCGGGCGCGTTGACCTCGGGCGCGGGGCGGGCCATCCCCTCGGGCGGTCGAACAGGGGAGGGACGCGTGGCGCTGGTTCAGACGCATGTCGCCTACACCGAGGCGTGGGAGTGCGACTCCAACGTCCATCTGAACGTGCAGTTCTACTTCAAGCGCTTCCAGGAGGCGGCGGCGGTGCTGCACGCGCTCGGCGGGCGGGCGCCGTCGCGCCTGCTGTGCCGGCATGTGCGCTATCACCGGGAGCAGCGGCTCGACAGCGCGGCGGTCACGCGCTCCGGCGTGCTGCCGGACGGCTCGGTGCTGCACCGGATGGAGGAGGCGGGGACCGGCGCGCTGGTGGCGACGGCGCTCGACCGCTGGGAGACGTCGGAGGGGCTGCCGGGGACGCCGGAGGAGGGCGAGGCGGAGCGCGCGGCGCCGCGGGGGGTCGAGGGTGGCCCCTCGGCCCCGGTGGACGCGCGCGGGCTGCTGGCGGCCGGCAAGGCGGTGACGAGCGACATCGCGGTCGCGGATCCGTGGATGTTCGACGCCGGCGGGCGGTTGCTGCCGCATCACGTGGTCGGGCGCTTCTCCAACGCCGGCGCGCATCTCTGGAGCTTCGCGGGCGTCTCGGCGGAGTGGCTGGGGGAACGCGATCTCGGGCGCGTGGCGGTCGAGACCAAGCTGACGCCGCTGGCGGAGCCGCGGCCGGGGGCGGCGCTGCGGCTGATCTCCTGGATCCCGGAGATGGCGGAGAAGACGCTGGTGCTCTCGCACCAGCTGGAGGACTTCGCGACCGGCGAGCCCCTGGCGCG
>DATFKM010000049.1:0-6553 GCA_035268645.1 Paracoccaceae bacterium
GCCGGCCCGGTCCAGCCCGGCCCCGTAGCCCGAGGCGGCGAGCCAGAACAGCACCGCCCCCGCCGCGATGCCGAGCGCCCCCACCGGCGGCAGCGCCAGCGAGATGCGCCCGCGCGTCGCGCGGTTGGTCAGCGCCGCGCCGGCCGCGAGGCCCGCCACGAACGCGAACAGGAGCGCCAGCGCCGCGTCCTCGGAGGCGTGCAGCGTCTCCTTGGCGATGGGCAGGATCAGGGTCAGGAAGGTCGCGCCCGCGAACCAGAACCAGACGATGGCGAGGATCGCGAAGAACGGGGTCGGGTGGCGCCGGCAGTCCCTGACCACGCCGACCATGGCGCGCACCAGCGTCGGGTCGGGACGCGGCGCCGGGCCCGCCGGCGGCATCGGCGGCGCGTAGAGCGAGGCGAGAAAGCCCAGCGTCGCCAGCGCGATCACCGCGCCCGAGACGGCGCCGATCCCGTCCGGCGCCAGCGCGACCTTGATGCCGAGGATCTGCCCGAGAACGATGGCGAGGAAGGTCGCCGACTGCACCAGCCCGTTGCCCGCCATCAGCTCGCGCCGGGGCAGCAGGCTCGGCAGCACGGCGTACTTGATCGGCGCGAACACGGCCGACTGCGCGCCCATCAGGAACAGGAGCAGATAGAGCAGCCAGAGGCTCTGCAGGTGGAAGGCGACCGCGGCCGCCGCCATCAGCCCGATCTCCGCCGCCTTCACCACCCGCATCATCCGCGCCTTGTCGACGCCGTCGGCGATCTGCCCCGCCGTGCCCGCCACCAGCGCGAAGGGCAGGATGTAGAGCGCGCCGGCGAAGAGGACGTGGAAGTCCAGGTTCAGCCCCAGCCGGTCCGCGAGGCGCCAGGTCAGCAGCGCCATGAACGCGTTCTTGAAGACGTGGTCGTTGAGCGCCCCGAGGAACTGCACCCAGAACAGCGGCCAGAAGCGGCGTTGCCCGAGGAGCCGGAGCTGGCGGACCGGCGGCGCCTCGGCGCCGGGCATGTCGGGGGCGGCGGTCATGCTGTCGCGGCTCCTCGCGGCGGTCCGTCGGCGGATCGGACGAGGCGTCAGGGTGCGCCCGGCTCGTGGCGGGTCAAGGGCCCGACCGGGACTTTTCCGCGGCGCGGCCGGTTCAGCCCGCGGCGCCCCGGCGCAGCGCCTCGGGCCGGCGGGCGGCGAGCACGTCGCGCGCCGCCTCGCAGTCGAGATGCATCTGCGCGATCAGGGCGTCGACGTCGTCGAATCGCGCCTCGCCGCGCAGGAAGCCGATCAGCGCGACGGAGATCTCCGCGCCGTAGAGATCGCCCGAGAAGTCGAAGAGGTAGGTCTCGAGGTTCGGCGCGTTGACCCCGAAGGTCGGCCGCACGCCGAGCGAGGCGGCCCCGCCCCAGGTCCCCCGATGCGGTCCGTCGAGCACGTCGACCTCGACCGCGTAGACCCCGAAGCGCGGCAGCAGCAGCCCGTCGAGCAGCAGGTTCGCCGTCGGAAAGCCGAGGTCGCGCCCGCGCTTGTCGCCGTGGCGCACCACGCCGTCGATGCGGTGCCAGTGGCCCAGCATCTCCGCGGCGCGCGCGGGCTCGCCGGCCTGCAACGCCTCGCGGATCGCGGTGGAGGAGAACTCGGCCTCCGCGTCGCCGACCAGCGGCGCGATCGTGACCTCGAGCCCGTGCGCGGCGCCGAGGCGCGTCAGCGTCGCCGCGTCGCCGGCGCGGCCCTTGCCGAAACGGAAGTCGGCGCCCACGACGACATGGCGGAGGCCGAGACCGCCCGCCAGCACCTCGCCGACGAAGGCCTCCGGCGTCAGGGCGGCGAGGGCGGGGCCGAAGGGCAGCTCGAACAGCCGCTCGACGCCCAGCTTCTCCAGCCGATGCGCGCGGGAGGCGGCGTTCATCAGGCGGAAGGGCGGCGCCTCGGGCGCGAAGAAGGCGCGGGGATGCGGCTCGAAGGTGACGACGCCGAGCGGGGCGCCCGGCCGGCGCGCGAGGTCGATCACCGCCTGATGGCCGCGATGCACCCCGTCGAAGTTGCCGAGCGCGGCGGATGCGCCGCGGTCGTCCTCGCGGACCTCGTCGAGCGAGCGGATGATGCGCAAAGGCCGGTCTCCCCCGGTCGTCCCCCGGATGCCGGCGGAGCCCCGCGGGGCCCCTCGGCGGGGGCGGGCGGCCGGCGCGTCAGTCGAACTTGGCGGAGGGCGCGAGCACCTTGGCCTCGCCCTTGAGCACGACCGTATCGCCCACGGAGCAGACGCAATCAAGGGTCACCCGGCGGCGGCCGTGCTCGATCTCCGTCACGGTGACGCGCGCCTCGACGGTGTCGCCGGGGCGCACGGGCGCCATGAAGCGCATGGTCTGGGCGAGATAGACCGTGCCGTGCCCGGGCAGCTGCTCGCCGATCACGGCGGAGATCAGGCCGGCGGTGAGCATGCCGTGGGCGATGCGCCCCTCGAAGATGGTGTCCTGGGCGTAGGCGTCGTCGAGATGCACCGGGTTGCGGTCGGTCGAGACCTCCGCGAACAGCTCGATGTCGCGGTCGGTCACGATCTTGCGGAGATGGCGGGTCATGCCGATCTCCAGGTCCTCGATGACGATCGTCCCGCGGGGCATGTTGTCGAGCATCCCGAAATCCTCCCGGTCGCGTCCCGGCCGACGCCGCGTCGCTGCATCGCACCTAGCGCGAATCCCAGGGTCGGGCAAGAATGTTGCGCAATAAATTTCGCCAGGGCGGGTCCGGATCGAAACTATGTTGCGCGCCCGGTCACGGGCAGCCCGTCGCCTCCACCGCCGCCTCGGGCGAGAGCAGCGTGATGCGAAAGCCGCCGCGCCCCACCCAGGCGTCCGCCGGCGCCAGCGGCGCCGAGAGGTGCAGCCGGTCGCCCTCGCGCCGGACCGCGACCGCTCCGGCCCGGACCGGCGCCGGCGCCTCGACCACCGCGAAGGGCGTCGCGGCCCCGGCCGGCACGCGCAGCGTCGCGACGAGCCGGCGGGCCTCGCCCGTCCCCTCGACGTCGCAGGCCTCGATGAGGACGCCCGCCGCCGCCGCCGGCGTCGGCTCGGCCGAAAGCGCGGCCGAGATCGCGCGCGCGCCGTCGAGCGGCGCGCCGGGCGGGATCGTCAGCTCGAGCGACGCCTGCGCGGGGATGCAGATGTCGGAACAAAGCCCGAACAGCACGTCGAGCGCGAGCCGCATCGCCCGCTCCGGATCCTCCGGCGTCAGCTCCAGCGGAAACGTCACCTCCCGCTCGTAGCCGAGCGTGAGCATGCCGTAGGTGTCGAAGGCGACGGGGCGCGGCCAGCGCACCTCCACGCCCGCGACGTTCTCCGAGCGCGACCAGTCGAAATGCGGCGGAATCCCGGCCTCTCCCGGCGTGCGCCAATAGGTCTTCCACCCGGGCGCGAGCTGCACCCGGAAACCGGCCACGCGCCGCCCGTCGGCCTCGCCCCAGCCCGACAGGAGGGCGAGCCGGACACGGGGGTCCGAATGCTCGGGACCGGCGGCGAGGGCGGGACCCGCGAGCGCCGCGACGGCGAGCAGCAGGGCGAGGAACGGGCGAAGGCGCTGGGTCATGCCTTCACGTCTAGGCGCGCCGCGGCGCCGCCGCACTACACGAAACGGCGATGGCGCGGCGAGGCGGGCGTTGCAGGTCGGGCCCGGCATCTCCATCATGGAAGGATGAGCCCCGAAAGCGTCAGCCCCCCGCCCGAACCGGACGCCGGCCCCGCCGAGAGCCTCGAAGGCGCGCTCCTCGTCGCCATGCCCGCCATGGGCGACCCGCGCTTCCACCAGACCGTGATCTACGTCTGCTCGCACGGGGCGGACGGCGCGATGGGCCTGATCATCAACAAGCCGGCGCGCGAGCTCAGTTTCAGCGACCTGCTCGAGCAGGTCGGCGTCGAACCCGGCGCCGGCGCCGAAGGATTCGAGGTGCATTTCGGCGGTCCGGTGGAGGTCGGACGCGGCTTCGTCCTGCATTCGGACGACTGGGAGGCGCCGGGCGCCACCAAGCCGCTGCCGGACGGCCTCGCGCTGACCGCGACGGTGGAGATCCTGCGTGCGATCTCGGCCGACCGGGGGCCGCGCGAGGCGGTGCTGACCCTCGGCTACGCCGGCTGGGGCGCCGGTCAGCTCGAGGCCGAGATCCGCGAGAGCGGCTGGCTGATCTGCCCCGCCGACCGGGCGCTCGTCTTCTCCGAGGCGGACGAGACCAAGTGGGCGACGGCGATGCGCCGCATCGGGGTCGAACCGGGGCTGCTGTCCGCGCGCGGCGGATCGGCCTGAAGGCTCAGAACGGAATCCGCCGGCCGTCCCACGCCTCGAAGACGCCGGAGGTCCCGAGGTCCAGCGCGTCGAAGCGGGTGAGCAGGCCGGCCGCCGATTCCTCGACCGAGATGTCGGCCGATCCGCCGCCCATGTCGGTGCGCACCCAGCCGGGATGGTAGCTGGCGACCGCGATCCCCTCGGGCTTCAGGTCCAGCGCGAGATTGCTGGCGAGGTTCGTCGCCGCCGCCTTGGAGGCGCGGTAGATGTAGCTGCCGCCGTTGGCCTCGGCGTTCGAGCCCATGCGCGAGGAGATCACCGCGACGCGTCCGCCGGGCCGGCGCATCAGGGGGCGGAGCGCGCGCACGGTGTGGAACACGCCCGCGACGTTGACGGCGAAGGTCTCGGCCCAGTCCTCCGGCGCGAAGGCGGCGTCGTCGATCCGGCCGCGGCCTTTGTAGACGCCGGCGTTGCAGACGAGGAGGTCGATCGTCTCGCCCGCGAGCCGGTCGGCGAGCGCCGTGCAGGCGGCCGGGTCGACGACGTCGAGCGCCTCGCGCCGCACGCCCTCGAGCGCGACGAGGTCGGGCGTCTCCGGGTCGCGGGCGCATGCGATCACGGCGTCGCCGCGCCCGGCCGCGCGGCGGGCGAGGGCGAGGCCGATGCCGCGCGAGGCGCCGGTGATCAGGACGGTGGCCATGGAGCGTCTCCTTCGGGCGCGGGGCGGGGAGGCGCGGACGCGCCGACCGCGGCCGCCAGGGGTGCGCTCCCCCTCGGGCCGCTTCCCCCGGAAAAGGGGTCAGATGCGCTGGTCGTACTCGCCGACCGAAGGTTCGGTGCGGATCACGGCGTCGAGATCCTCGAAGATCGCGCGGAGTTCGGCGTCGCTTTCGGGGCTCTCGCAGACGACCACCAGATTCGGAGTGTTCGAGGAGGCGCGCACCAGCCCCCAGGCGCCGTTGTCGAGCATCACGCGCGCGCCGTTGACCGTGACGACCTTGTCGATGGCGCGCCCGCCGAGCGTGCCGCCCTCGGCGTGGCGGTCCTCCAGCTTCCTCTGCAGCCGTTCGATCACGGCGTATTTCTCGCCGTCGTCGCAGTGGGGCGACATGGTCGGCGTCGAGAAGGTGTGCGGCAGCGCCTTGCGCAGGTCCGACATCTTCACCTCCGGATTCCGGTCCAGCACCTTGCAGAGCTCCACCGCCACGCGCATGCCGTCGTCGTAGCCGCGCCCGATCGGCTCGGCGAGGAAGTAGTGCCCGGACTTCTCGAAGCCGGCCAGCGCGCCGATCTCCGCGACCCGGCGCTTGATGTGGCTGTGGCCGGTCTTCCAGTAGTCGGCCTTGGCGCCGGCGGCGAGCAGTTCGGGGTCCGAGGCGAAGAGGCCGGTGGACTTCACGTCCGCGACGAAGGTCGCGCCCGGATGCAGCTTCACGAGGTCGCGGGCCATTATCACCCCGACCTTGTCGGCGAAGATCTCCTCGCCCTCGTCGTCCACCACGCCGCAGCGGTCTCCGTCGCCGTCGAAGCCGAGCGCGAGGTCGGCCCCGCTCTCGCGGAGCGCGTCGGCCATGTCGTGCAGCATCTCCATGGCCTCGGGGTTCGGGTTGTAGTGGGGGAAGGCGTAGTCGAGCGTCGTGTGGCGGGGGATCACCTCGACGCCGATGCGCTCCAGCACCTCCGGCGCGAAGGCGGAGGCGGAGCCGTTGCCCGTGGCGCAGACGACGCGGAGCTTGCGGGACATGCGGAAATCGCCGACCAGATCCTCGATGTAGGCCTCGCGCACGCCGTCGACGCGGGTCAGCTTCCCCCCGTCGCGCGCGACCCCCTCGCCGTTCAGCACGATGTCGCGCAGGCGCCCCATCTCCTCCGGCCCGTGAGTGAGCGGCCGGTGGAAGCCCATCTTCACGCCGGTCCAGCCGTTGGGGTTGTGGCTCGCCGTCACCATCGCCACCGCGCAGTCGAGGTGGAACTGCGCGAAATAGGCCATCGGGGTGATCGCGGGGCCGATGTCCAGCACCTCGACCCCCGCCTGCATGAGGCCGAGGGAGAGGGCGTGCTTGATGGAGAGCGAATAGGATCGATAGTCGTTGCCGACCGCGATGCGCGGCGCCACGCCGGCCTCGTGCATCTGCGTGCCGAGGCCGAGGCCGAGGGCCTGCACGCCGACGAGGTTGATCTCCTCCGGAAACCGCCAGCGCGCGTCGTATTCGCGAAAGCCGGTTGGCTTCATCATCGGAACGCGCAGCTCGTCCCAGGTGTTGAGCGCGACCTCGGGGCGGGGGGCGGGCATGGCGTCGGTCATCTC
>DATFKM010000050.1:0-3463 GCA_035268645.1 Paracoccaceae bacterium
GGTTGAGGCCGAGACCGGAGCTCCGGATCGCCTTGTCGACGGCGCCCACGAGGCTCTTGTCCCAGATGTTCAGGGTGATCATCCGCGGCTCGGGCACGTTGACGGTGCCGACCTGGTTGATCGGGGTGTCCTGGCCGTAGGCCTTCACGGTCACCGGCTCGAGCATCGAGGCCGAGGCGCGCCCGGTGCGCAGCGACGCGAATTCGGTCCGCAGGTTGGCGAACGCGCCGTCCATGCGCCGCTGGATCGCGTCGAGGTCGATCTCGGTCTCTTCGCTCATCGGGGGTCCTCCTCCCGGGCCCGGCCGGCGCTCCCCGTCACGCGGGGCGCGCCGTGGCCGGCATCAAGCCTGTTCGACAATGGTGAATTTTCCCTGACCACTCAAGACCGCCGCGAAGGCGCCGGGCGCCTGGAGCGAGAACACCACCAGCGGCATGGCGTTGTCGCGCGCCAGCGCGATCGCCGAGGCGTCCATCACCTTGAGGTTCTTCACCAGCACCTCGTCGTAGGTGATGCGGTCGTAGCGTCTGGCGTCGGGGTGGGTCTTGGGGTCGGCGTCGTAGACGCCGTCGACCTGCGTGCCCTTGAGGATGGCGTCGCAGTCCATCTCCATCGCGCGGAGCGTCGCGGCGGTGTCGGTGGTGAAGTAGGGGTTGCCGGTGCCGGCGGCGAAGATGCAGATGCGCTTCTTCTCGAGGTGCCGGATCGCGCGGCGGCGGATGTAGGGCTCGCAGATGCGGTCCATCGGGATCGCGGAGATGACGCGGGCGTGGACCCCGAGATCCTCCAGCGCCGACTGCATGGCGAGGGCGTTCATCACCGTCGCGAGCATGCCCATGTAGTCGGCGCTCGCGCGTTCCATGCCTTGGGCCGAGCCCTGCAGGCCGCGGAAGATGTTGCCGCCGCCGATCACCAGGCAGAGTTCGATCCCCATCTCGTGCACGCGCACCACCTCCTCGGCGAGGCGCTGCACGGTCGGCGGGTGAAGGCCGTAGCCCTGGTCGCCCATCAGGGCCTCGCCCGAGATCTTGAGGAGGACGCGCCGATGCAGCAGGGAGCGGGGTTTCTCGGCGTCCTCGGCCATGCGCGCGACTCCTTGCGTGGGGCGCGCGCACCATAGCCGCGGGGAGCCGGGACGCAATGCCGGATGGGGCCGTATGGCCGCTTGGGGCCGGCGGAAGGGGCGTAAGCGCGCGCTTAGCGGGCGCGGAACACGCGTTCGGCGGATCGCGCCGGGGCGCCGGCGGCGGCAGATGGGGGGACGTGGCCGGGCGAGGCGCCCGGCCGACGCAGACGAGGAGACGACCATGACCGGACACACCGCCCGCCACGCCGCCCCGGCGATCGCCGCGGCGCTCGCCGCCCCCGCGGCCGAGGCCGCCGACGCCGCGCCCGGCGTCACGCTCGGCGTCACGGCCGGCGAAATCGCCGACGCGCTGGCCGCGGAGGGCTGGGAGATGACGAGATACGAGCGCGAGAGCGGGCGCATCGAGGTCCACGCCGAGAAGGACGGCCGGCTCGGGGAGATCGAGGCGGACGCCGCCACCGGCGGGATCCGCCGCATAGAGGAGGAGGACTGATGGCGGGCGCGCAGACGGACGAGGCGGCCGAGGCCGTGCGCGGCCCGGCCTGGGACCCGGTGGTGCGGCTGACCCATTGGGGGATCGCGGCGGCGGTCCTGCTCAACGGGCTGCTGACCGAGGGCGGCGAGGCGGCGCATGTCTGGATCGGCTGGGCGGCCTTCGCGCTGCTGGCGCTGAGGGTGGTCTGGGGCTTCGCGGGGCCGGAGGAGGCGCGGTTCTCGGCCTTCCCGCCGAGCCTGTCGGCGGCGCGCGGGCACGTCTCGGACGTGCTCGCCGGGCGGCGGCGGACGCATCGCTCGCACGATCCGCTCGGCGCGCTGATGACCTATGCGCTCTGGAGCGTGCTGGCGGTCGTGGTCGCGACCGGGATCGCGATGGAGGGCGGCCCCTTCCCCGAGCCGGGCGAGGCGGCCTCGGTCGCCTTCGTCTCGGCCGCGACGGCGGACGAGGTCGGGGAGGAGGCCGACGACGACCACGACGAGGCCGGCGAGGGCGAGGAGGACGAGGCCCTCGAGGAGGTGCACGAGGCGGCGGCGAACCTGCTGCTGATCCTCGCCGCGCTGCACGTCGCGGGCGTCGCGCTCGAGAGCCGGCGCTTCGGCGTGAACCTGGTCGGGCCGATGATCGACGGGCGGAGGCGCGGGCCGTGAGCCGGCGCGCCGTCCGCGCCGCGGGACGGGCGGGCGCCTCCGGGCGCCCGTTCGCGCTCGCCGCGCTGCTGGTGGTCCAGACGCTCTGCGCGGTGTTCTTCGCGGCGGACGTGGCCGCGGATCTGAGCTGGAACGGCCTGAGCTTGCATGCCGGCTTCGAGGCGGTCGTGGCGCTGGCGCTCGCCGTGGGCGTGGCGCTCGGCGCGGTGGAGATGCGCCGGACGCTGGAGCGGAGCCGACGGGCGGACGCGGCGGCGCAGGCGGCCTCCGGCGCCTTCGCGGCGCTGATGGAGGAGCGTTTCGAGGCCTGGGGCCTGACCCCGGCGGAGGCGGAGGTGGCGCTTTTCGCGCTGAAGGGGCTCGACGTCGCGGAGATCGCGGCGGTCCGGGGCGCGGCGGCGGGGACGGTGCGGGCGCAGCTGGCGAAGGTCTACGCCAAGGCGGGGGTCTCGGGGCGGGGGCAGCTGGTCTCGAGCTTCATCGAGGCGCTGCTGGACGGGCCCCTGCCGGGCGCGCGGCGGGCGGCGGGAAGGCCGGAGGCGGCCGGATGAGGGCGCGGACTCGTGCCGCGTTCGTGCCGCGCGCGTACGGCGAACGTCATGCGAACGTCACGCAAACGTCGGACTCCCGTACATACGACGTCGGACTCGCGTCGGACTCCAGTCGGGCGCGGGTCGGACTCCGGTCAGCCCCTTGTCGGTCTTTCGTGCCGCGCGCGTGCCGGCGCCGTGCTGACGCCGCCGTCCCGAAGCGGGGCGCCGGGGGCGGCAGGGTCGCCGATCCGGGTTGCCAAAGGGTTCAGCCCACGCCGCCGGGCCGGGCGGGGCGATCGGCGCCGACCTGGCGCCCCGCGCCGGTGCGGATCCCGACGGCCGGGGCCGGGCGCCCCGCGGCGCGGCACGCGCCGCCGCGCCGCGCGACGGGGTCGATCCCCCCGCGCGGCGCGTCCCCGCGGCGGGATCCGGGCGACGCCGGGCGGGGCGGCGCGCGGCGGCTCAGCCGACGCGGTGGGCGGCGAGGCGTTCCCAGTCGAAGTCGATGCCGTGGCCGGGGCGGTCGGGCGCGGTGCAGGCCCCCTCGGAGACCGTCAGCGGCTCGGCCATCACGCGGTCGAGCCCGAAGGCGTGCCATTCGAGATAGGCGGCGTTCGGACAGGCCGCGAGCAGGTGGACGTGCACGTCGTGCGCGCCGTGCGAGATCACCGGCAGTCCATTGGCCTCGGCCAGCCGC
>DATFKM010000051.1:0-15389 GCA_035268645.1 Paracoccaceae bacterium
ATGGAGGCGACGCCCGGACGCGACGGCTGGCCGCCGTCCGTGGGCGCGTCGCCTTCGTCGCCGGAGCGGTCGAGCGGCTCGCCCCGAAGCACCTTCGCGATGTCGTCGCCGGTCAGGGTCTCGTACTCCAGAAGGCCCTGCGCCAGCCGCTCGAGGTCCTCGCGACGCTCGGTCAGGATCGCCTTCGCGCGCTCGTAGCCCTCGTCGACGATCTTCCGGACCTCGCCGTCGATGTGCCTCTGCGTGTCCGGCGAGACCGTCGACTGGCCGGGCACCGGGCCGAGATAGCTCTGCTGGTCGGAGCCGTAGTCGATGTTGCCGAGCTCCGGCGAGAAGCCGAACTGCGTCACCATCGCCCGCGCGATCTTGGTCACCTGCTGGATGTCCGAGGCCGCGCCCGAGGTCACGTTCTCCGGGCCGAACACGATCTCCTCGGCCACCTTGCCGCCCATCGCCATGGCGATCTTGGACTTGTACTTGGTGTAGCTGATCGAGAGGTGGTCGCGCTCCGGCAGGCTGAGCACCAGCCCGAGGGCGCGGCCGCGCGGAATGATCGTCGCCTTGTGGATCGGGTCGTGCTGCGGGACGTTGAGGCCGACGATGGCGTGACCGGCCTCGTGGTAGGCGGTCAGCTTCTTCTCGTCCTCCGTCATCACCATGGAGCGCCGCTCCGCGCCCATCATCACGCGGTCCTTGGCCGTCTCGAAGTCGTCCATGGTCACGAGGCGCTTGCCCATGCGCGCGGCGGTCAGCGCGGCCTCGTTGACGAGGTTGGCGAGATCGGCGCCCGAGAAGCCGGGCGTGCCGCGCGCGATGACCTTGAGCTGGACGTTCGGCGCCAGCGGCACCTTGCGGGCGTGCACGTTCAGGATCTTCTCGCGGCCGGCGACGTCCGGGTTCGGCACGGTGATCTGCCGGTCGAAGCGGCCGGGGCGAAGCAGCGCGGGGTCGAGCACGTCCGGACGGTTGGTCGCGGCGATGAGGATCACGCCCTCGTTCGCCTCGAAGCCGTCCATCTCCACGAGGAGCTGGTTGAGGGTCTGCTCGCGCTCGTCGTTGCCGCCGCCGTAGCCTGCGCCGCGGTGGCGGCCGACGGCGTCGATCTCGTCGATGAAGACGATGCAGGGGGCGTTCTTCTTCGCCTGCTCGAACATGTCGCGCACGCGGCTGGCGCCGACGCCGACGAACATCTCGACGAAGTCGGAGCCCGAGATGGTGAAGAACGGCACCCCGGCCTCGCCGGCGATGGCGCGGGCGAGCAGCGTCTTGCCGGTGCCCGGCGGGCCGACGAGCAGCGCGCCCTTGGGGATCTTGCCGCCGAGGCGGGAGTACTTCTGCGGGTCCTTCAGGAACTCGACGATCTCCTCGAGCTCCTCCTTGGCCTCGTCGATGCCGGCCACGTCGTCGAAGGTGACCTTGCCCGCCCGCTCGGTCAGCAGCTTGGCCTTGGACTTGCCGAAGCCCATGGCGCCGCCGCGGGCGCCGCCCTGCATCCGGTTCAGGAAGAAGATCCAGACGCCGATGAGAATCAGCATCGGAAGCCAGAAGCCGAGGGTCGACAGCAGGCCCGAACTCTCCTGCGGCTCGACCCGGATCTCGACGCCCTGCGTGCGCAGGTCGGGGATCACGTCCGCGTTCCTCGGCTGCACGGTCTGGAACTCGGCCCCCGAGGCGAGGCGGCCGGTGATCTGCTCCCCGTCGATGAGCACCGAGGAGACCTGACCGTTCTCGACCCGCTGCAGGAAGTCAGAATAGGTGATGCGCGCGCCTTGCGATCCGCCGCCGCCTTCCTGGAAGACGCTGAACAGCGCCACGAGAAGAAGGATCACGACGGCCCAGAAGGCCAGGTTCTTGGCGTTGCCCAAGGGTCTCTCCAGATCCGAGTCGCGGAGGGGGGCCGCGGCCCCGGCTTGACCCCCCAATGTAAGGATTAGCGGACACGGTTCAACGAGCCGTTGCGCGACCGGAGCGCGCGGCCCCGCCGCCGGGCTCAGGACGGCGCGATGCCGAGCCGCCGGGCGAGCCGGTCCTCGAGCGCGTCCGGCGGCCCGATCCCGGCATGCGGCGCCGCGAGGAGCGCGCCGTTCCGGAACAGCGCCGGCGCCACGCGGCGGGCGGCGGGCGGCGCGGCGCGGAAGCGCGCCGGCGGATCCGGCAGCGGTCCGAGCGGGCCGAGGTCGGCGCCGCGGAACGCCGCCGGCAGCGGATCGGGCAGACGCCAGCGCCCGTCCCAGACGCCGCCGGGGGCGGCGGCGACCGGGGGCGGCAGGGCCGCCTCCTCCCGATGCAGCCGCGCGAGCGCCGGGTCCGAGGCGTCGAGCACGCAGCCCGCGAGCGTGCGCGGCGGCGCCGGCGCCTGGCCCGCCGCGAGCGCGAGCAGCGGCGCGAGCGCCGCCGCGCGCGGCGGATGCGCCGCCCCCGACAGGCGGCGCAGCAGCCGCGCCAGCAGCCGCCGCGCCAGGGGCGCGGGCGCGGCGGCGAGCGCGGCGCGGTCGATCAGGATCTCGCCCGCCGGGCCGAGGGCGAGGACCCGGGGCGCGAGGGCGCGGGCCTCGGCCGCCAGATGATCGGCGTCCGCGGCGAGGCGCTCGGCGGTGGCCGCGAGCCCCTCGGGATCGAGCCCGAGCGCAGGCAGGGCGCGCCGCACGCCGATCCGGTCGCGGGTCTCGTCGTCGTTGGAGGGATCCTCGATCCAGGGAACGCCGCGGGCGCGGAGCGCCTCCCGCAGCGCCTCGCGGCGAAGGCCGAGGGCGGGGCGCAGCCAGACGAGCCCGGAATGTCGCGAGACCTCCCGCAGCGCCGCCAGCCCGTCGAGGCCCGAGCCCCGGGCGAGACGCAGCAGCAGCGTCTCCGCCCGGTCGTCGAGGGTGTGGCCGAGGGCGACGGCCGCCAGCCCGCGCCGGCCGGCCCAGTCCGCGAGCCGCGCGCGGCGGGCCTCGCGCGCCGCGGCGGCGAGGTTGCCGCGGCCGGGCGCGTCCTCCCAGGGCAGGGTCTCGTGCAGGACGCCGAGGCGGGCGGCGAGGGCGGCGACGGCCTCCGCCTCCGCGCCGCTTTCGGGCCGCAGCCGATGATCGACGGTGGCGGCCTCGACCGCGCGCCCGGGCGCCGCCGCGCGCCAGTCGACGGCGGCCAGCAGAAGCGCGGTGGAATCCGACCCTCCGGAGACGGCGACGCCCAGCCGGGCGTCCGCGTCCGGCAGGAGGCTGGCGAGGCGGGCCGAGAGCGCGGCGATCGCGTCGCTCATGGCCCGTGCGGGGCGACGGCGCGGGCCGGCGCTCCGCCTCCGGCGCCGCGGCGCCGCCCGCCTCCCATGCTCCGCGGCGCAGGCGTCGTTCCCGGTCGCGGCGCCGGGCGGTTTCCGCGACGCGCTCCGGCGGCCGGCGTCCGCGCCCCGGCGACCGCGGTCACGGGCAGGCGAGGGCGTCGCGCTCGGCCTCGGCCTCCACCGCGGCCGGGTGGGCCGGATGCCGGGCCGCGACCTCCGCGAAGGTGTCGCAGGCCTCCTCGGTCGCGCCCAGCGTCCGCAGCGCGCGCCCGAGCATCAGCAGGCTCTCGGCGGCGCGCGGCCCGTTCGGATAGGCGTCGACGGTGGTCAGAAAGGTCTGCGCGGCGGCGCGGGCGTCGCCGAGCGCCATCTCCGACATGCCGAGCCAGTATTCGGCCTCCGGCGTCAGGGGCCCGTCCGGCGCGGCCGAGAGCAGCCCCAGCAGCCGGCCGCGCGCCGCCTCGGGATCCCCGGCGTCGAGCAGGGCGCGCGCGTCGGCGAGGGCGACGCGGTCGCTCTCCGGCGTCGGCGGGCCGGAGGGCGCGTCGGCCGTGCCGCCGCCGGTCCCCGGCGCCTCGCCCAGCGGCGTCGGCGCGCCGAGCAGCGAGAGATCGCCGCCCTCGAGCTCGGTCACGCGGAAATCGAGGTCCGAGAGCCGCAGCCCCCCGTCCTCGGCCACGCGGCGGAGGCGGAACTCCAGCTCCTCGATGCGGCCGTTGAGCCGGCGGATCTCGGCCTCCAGCGCCTGCAGGCGCGCGGCGACGGCGCCGCCGCCCTGCTGACTCTGCGCCGCGGCCGGACCCGCCGCCGCGAGGACCAGCAGGGCCCCGGCGGCGGCGAGGCCGACGCGCCGCCTCGCGGGGCGCAGGATCATGCGCGGCCCAGGTCGAAAGCCGCGCGCGCCGCCGTCCATGCGGCGGGGCGCGCGGTCGGCGGCGCGGAACGCCATCAGCTCGTCGGCCCGTCCGCCATGACGGTCACCGCCCGGCGGTTCTGGCGCCAGCAGCTCTCGTCCGAGCAGAGCGCGACGGGCCGCTCCTTGCCGTATGTGACGGAGCGCAGACGCCCCGCCTGCACGCCCTCCGCCACCAGGAAGTTGCGCACCGCCGAGGCGCGGCGGGCGCCGAGGGCGAGGTTGTACTCGCGCGTGCCGCGCTCGTCCGCGTGGCCCTCGATGGTGGCGGTGCGCACCGGGTTGTCCGTCAGCCAGCGCGCCTGACGCGTCAGCGTCGACTGCGCGTCCGGCGTCAGCAGCGAGCTGTCGGTGGCGAAATACACGGTGTCGCCGATCTCGGCCCGGAAATACTCCACGCTCGCCGGATCGAAGGGCGAGGCGGCGCCGGAGGCGCCGGATCCGACGCCGGCGCCGGCCGCGGCGTCTTCGGGGATCTCGTTGCTGGCGCAGGCCGAGAGGACGAGCGCGAGGGCGAGGGCGGCGAAGGGGCGGAGGAAGGTCATGGGGGCTGCCTCGGGAGGAGAGAAGGGGAAAAGGGGCGTCGCCGTCAGGGTGGACCGCCTTTGCGGCGGCTCGGGGGCGGGCCGCCGCCGCTCAGGGCAGACGGGCCGACCAGGAGGGGTCGGAGGCGCCGGCGGGCGTCGGCACCTTGCGCAGGTTGCGCCCGTCGGCGTCCACGCGCCAGATCGCCGGAGCGCCGTTCGGGCCCGGCGTCTCGCGGAAGAACATCAGCGCGCGCCCGTTCGGCGCCCAGGTCGGCGCCTCGTCGAGCCAGGATGAGGTCAGCAGCCGTTCGCGGCTGCCGTCCGGGCGCATCACGCCGATGTGGAAGCGGCCCTGCAGGATCTTGGTGAAGGCGATCAGGTCGCCCCGCGGCGACCAGACCGGCGTGCCGTAGCGCCCCTCGCCGAAGCTGATGCGCCGCGCCTCGCCGCCCGCGGCCGGCATGACGTAGAGCTGCTGGGCCCCGCCCGCGTCGCTCTCGAACACGATCTCGGTCCCGTCGGGGGAGAAGGAGGGCGCGGTCTCGATGCCCGGCGCGTCGGTCAGGCGGGTCAGCGAGCGGTCGGCGAGGCGCAGGCGGTGGAGGTCGGTGTCGCCCCCCTCGCTCAGCGACATCACCACCGAGGCGCCGTCGGGCGAGAAGCGCGGCGCGAAGCTCATCTGCGGGAAGCGGCCCAGCGGCTCCTCCTCGCCGCTGGCGAGGTCGCGGATCATCACCCGCGGCTCCCCCGTCCCCCAGGAGATGTAGACGAGGCGCGAGGCGTCGGGCGAGAAGCGCGGCGTCAGCGCCAGATCGTCCCCGTCGGTCAGGTAGCGCAGGTTCGCGCCGTCATGGTCCATCACCGCGATGCGCTTGGTGCGCGCGCCCTTCGGCCCGGTCTCGGAGACGAAGGCGACGCGGGTGTCGAACCAGCCTGGCTCGCCGGTCAGCGCGAGGTGCACCGCGTCGGCGATCTTGTGCGCGATGCGGCGCACGTCGCCCGGCGCGGCGCGCACCACCAGCCCGTCGCCGAGCGGCGCGCCCCCGAACACGTCCCAGAGCTGGAAGCGCACCGCGAGGCGCCCCTCCGGCCCGATCTCGGCGTCGCCGACGCCGAGCGCCTCCGCCTCGATCGCCCGCCAGGGCGCGAGGTCCGGCGTCGCGTCCGCGAGGCCCGGTCGCGCCAGATAGGCCGCCGGATCCACCACGCGCACCAGCCCCGCGCCGACGAGGTCGGCGGCGAGGACCGCGCGCACCTCCTCGGCCAGCGCCTCGGCCTCGGCCCCGCCTTGCGTGACCTCGAAGCGGGGCAGCGCCATCGGCACGGGTTCCACGATGCCCTCGGTGATCTCGACGCGCAGCGGCTGGGCCGCGGCGGGCGCGGCGACGGCGCAGGCGAGAAGGAGGGCGGCGAGCAGGCGGCCTGGATGGATCACAACTGGACTCCCGCGAAATCGGAACCGGGCTTGAACACGAGCTCCAGCGTCTTCCAGCGCTCGTAGCTCTCGGGGGGCAGGTCGAAGCCCGTCGAGGCGGCGCGGATCGCGGCGCGGCGGGCGGCGTCGATGGCGATCTTCCAGCGCCCGTCGGCGGGCGCGGCGGGGTCCGTGCGTACGGCGCCGGGGCCGCCCGCGAGCTTGCCGTCGGGGCCGAGCGGCACGGTCACCGTGACCACCAGCTCCTCCGGCCGCTCGAGGCGGAGCACCTGCGCCGTGTTCCAGAAGCCCGAGACCGCGTCGCGCACGCCCGTCACGGCGCCGGCGGGCACCGGCGGCCCGCGTCCGGCGCCGGGGGCGGCGGTCGCGGCGGCGCGCTGCTCGGGTTCGGGCTCGGGTTCGGGCCTGGCCGGAGCCTCCGCCGGCGTCTCGGGCTCCGCCTCGGCCACGGCCGTCTCGGGCGGGGCGGGCGCGTCGGGCGCCGGCTCCGCGCGCGGCGCAGGGGGCCGAGGGCGCCCGACCGGCAGCGCCGAGGCGGAGGGCGCGACGGCGACCTCGTCCGAGGTGTCGTCCGCCTCGGTCACGATCTCCGTCGTGGCCTCGGGCGGCGCGGCGGCGGGCTCCGGCGGGGCCTCGGCGGTCTCGGCCGGCGCGTCGGCGGGGCGGGTCTCGGGCCGCGCGGTCTCCGCCTCGGGCAGCGCCGGGGCCTCGGGCGCGGGGATCGGGGCGATGCGGTCGGCCTCGCGCGGGGGCGCGGCGTCGGGTGTCGCCGGGGCGTCGCGCTGCGGCGCCTCCGGCCGGTCCGGACCCGCCGGCAGCGGCGGGCCGGACAGCGCGACGCCCGACGGCGGGCTCGGCGGCGCGTCGGGCGTCGCAGGGGCCTCGGGGCGCGCGGCGGGCGCGGGCTCGGGCTGGGCGGCGGGCGCCTCGGCGGCCTCCGGCGGGCGCTCCGGCGCCGCGCCGGCGGGGGCCTCCGCCGCCTCGGGCCGGGGCGCCGCGGCGGGCGCCGCCGGGCTCTCCGGCGCCGCCGTCTCGCCGCCGGGCGGCAGCGGCGCGCGCACGGTCTCGGTCGGCGCCTCGGGCGCGGAGGAGACCATGGCGTCGAACTCGGCCGCCGTGATCGTCTCCACCGGCGCGAGGCGGAGCGCCTGCGCCTCGTCGCCCCGATCGAACACGGGCCCGCCGACGATCAGGAAGGCCAGCAGCGCGAGGTGCAGCGCCGCCGAGACGGCGAGGCCGGAGCGGCGCTCCGCCGTCTCCTCCCCGGCCGGGTCCGGGCGCAGGGGGAAGCGCGGGCTCACTCCGCCGCCTCCTCCCCGGCGCCCGGCGCCCCGGGCTCGGTCACCAGCGCGATGGAGCGGAAGCCGCCGGTCTGCAGCGCCGTCATCACCTCCATCACCCGCCCGTAGTCGAGCGCCCGGTCGGCGCGGAGATAGACCCGGTCCTCCTTGCGCTCGGCCGCCACCGCGGCGAGGCGCTGCGCGAGGCCGCCCCGCGGCACCGCCACGTCCTCGACATAGACCGCGCCGTCGGGGCCGATCTGCACGGTGAAGGGCTCTCGCTCCTCCTGCGGCAGCGGCGCGGCCTCGGTCTCCGGCAGCTCCATCGGCACGCCGGCGGTCAGCAGCGGGGCCGCCACCATGAACACGATCAGCAGCACCAGCGCCACGTCCACCATCGGCGTGACGTTGATCTCCGCCATCACCCGGCGCCCGCCGCGGGTGCGACGGCGCCCCGTGGCCGGACGGCGCGCGGGCAGCGTGCCGACCATCGCCTCAGGCCCCCAGCTTCTGCATCTGCCGGTCGAGGATCGCGCCGAACTCGTCCGCGAACCCCTCCATCCGCCCGATCAGCCGCTCGGCGTCGGCCGAGAGCTTGTTGTAGAAGATCACCGCCGGCACCGCCGCCAGCAGCCCGATCGCGGTCGTCAGCAGCGCCTCCGCGATGCCGGGCGCGACCACGGCGAGGTTGGTGTTCTGCATCAGCGCGATCGCCTCGAAGCTGTTCTTGACGCCCCAGACCGTGCCGAAGAGGCCGATGAAGGGCGTCGTCGCCGCGGTGGAGGCGAGCACCCCGAGCCGCCGCTCCAGCCCCTCCGCCTCGCGCCGGATCGCGACCGTCATCACCCGCTCGATGCGCTGCTCCGCTCCCGGGATCAGCCCGCCCGAGCCGTGCGACTTGCGCCACTCGTTCATGCCGGCGACGAAGATCCGCTCCAGCGAGGACCGCGGCCGCTCGCCGAGGCGCTCGTGCAGCTCGTCGAGCGGCTGGCCCGACCAGAACGCCGCCTCGAAGCGGTCCGCCTCGCCCCGCGCCCGGCCGAAGCGCAGCAGCTTGGCGACGATGATGGTCCAGGACCAGATCGAGGCCGCCGCCATCAGCACGATGGTCAGCTGCACGATGAAGGAGGCGCGAAGGAACAGCGCGGCCACCGAGAAATCGATCTCGCGCCCCGCCGCCAGCGCGTTCGCCACCGTCTCCGGCTCCATGTGCTCGCCCCGCCCGATGCGCGATCCGCGCCGTCTCGCCCGCGGCCGCCCTCTGCCTCGCCGTCGTCGCCCTCGGGATGCGCTCATGCGGCGCGGGGGCGTTCGACGGGCGGAGGCGGCGGCCGGCCTCCGCTTCGCGGTCAATATACCGCAAGAAGGGGCGTTGAAACAGGACGGCGGCGGAATTGCGGCGCCGGTGCGGTCACGCGCCGGCGAGCGCGTCGCGAAGCTCCGGCGGCATCCGCCGCGGCCGCCCCTCGACGTCCATGAACGCGACGCGCAGCCGCGCCCGGTTCAGCGCCGCCCCGTCCCGGAGGACGCGCTGCGCCATCTCGAGGCTGGCGGCGCCGAGACGCGTCGTCTCCGTCTCCACCGTCAGCAGATCGTCGAAGCGCGCCGGCGCGAGGTAGTCCGCCTCGAAGCGCGACACCGCGAACACCAGCCCCTCCGCCCGCAGCGCGGTCTGGTCGACGCCGAGCGCGCGCAGCGCCTCCGAGCGCGCCCGCTCGTAGAAGCGCAGGTAATTGGCGTAATAGACGATCCCGGCGAGATCGACGTCCTCGTAATAGACGCGGACCTGGTGGCGATGGACCATCAGTCCGACTTCGCGATGCCGGAGAAGCCCGCGACGGCCAGCAGCGACAGCGCCCAGCCGAGCCCGACGTGGATCCAGAGATAGGCGCGCGTCGCCTCCGCGTAGGGCCAGGAATGCGTCTCGTCGGGGATCCAGTGATCCTGCATCTCGAGGTCCACCAGCGGGAACAGCGTGTCGGCGGAATAGGCCCAGACGTCGAAGCGCGGAAACGGCTGCGCCTCGGGCTGGGCGAGGAAGCAGTCGATGCGGGTGCGGTGCCCGTCCTCGCTGCGGCCGGTCCCCGTCGGGTTCTTCTCGCGCGCGATCACCGCCTCGCCGTCCGGGTGGGCGCAGAACGCCCACTCGGGCGAGCGCAGGATGAAGGGATTGTTGGGCTTCATCGCGCCGGCCTCGGCGGCGTCGTGGAACACCGCCGCCCCGAGGATCCAGAGGCCGAACAGCCACGCGAAGGCGAGGGTCGGGACGCGGCCGTAGCGCACCGTCACCCGCAGCAGCTGGTCGCGGATCCAGAGCGCCGGGCGCAGCCCGGCCGAGGCGCGGGCGCGTCGCGCCGCCCGTTGCTTCGCCTCCTTGGCGATCAGGACGCGCCGGGCGTCCTCGGCGTGACCGGTCTCGCGCAGCACCTTGGCGAGCTGCTCGTAGGGCTGGGGCTGGAAGTCCGCGCCCACCGTCGCAGGATCGTGCAGGTCGAGCCAGGCGAGCCGCGAATCGGCGTCCACCGGCGTCCGCCCGCCGGTGAAGGCGCCGTAGGTGCAGCGATCCAGCCGGAGCGCCCCGCGCCGCTCGGGCCAGGAGCCCGGATCGTCGTTGATCGTGCCGAGCCGCGCGGCGGTCAGCTCGACGACCCCCTGGAACCGGACCTCGCGCCGCGGCCGACGCGGCCGCATGTCGCTGCGCTGGAAGAGGGTGCCCTCGACGCTCGCCCCGTCGAGGCGCAGCGCGACCGGATTCCTCGCCGGCCGGACGAAGCGCCCGCCGCTCAGGACCAGGCTGCGCCGGATCTCGAGGGCGGCGAAGCTGATCTGCCCCTGCGCCACGACGGCGGTCAGATTCACGTTGCCCTCGACCCGCGCGCCGTCGCAGGTCAGCGCGACGTCCTTGTCCTTGCCGGAGGCGAAGCGGGCGTCCTGACAGGACAGGTCGCCGCCGATCCTCGCCCCCGCGAGGCGCGCCTCCCCGCTGAAGCGCGACCCCCTCAGGAACACGCCGCCGCGGGTCTCCAGCCGGTCCGCCCTGAGCCCAGGCAGCACCGAGCGCGAGAGGATCAGCAGGTTGACGGAGGCGCCGCGGAGGATCGGCGCGGCGTCGAAACGGCAGTCGGTCAGCTCGACGTCCCGCAGATCGCGGCAGCCCTCGACGCTGAGCTCGCCCTCGATCAGGCCGCCGCGCAGGCGCAGCCCGGTCTCCGGCGGCGCGGCGCCCGGCCCGCCGCCTAGGGCGAGGAAGCGCACGAAGTCCCCGCGCAGGGTCCGGGCGGCGTCGCCCTCGTCGGGCAGCTTGCCGTCCCCGATGCGCACGAAGCGCTCCGCGTCCCAGTCCTCGGCGGCGAGCTTCTCGACGTATTCCGCCTCGCCGGGCCGCAGCGGCCGGAAATCCGAGAGCTCGCGCTTCACCCGCGCGGCTCCGGACTCGGCCCGATCGCATCATGAATGCATGGTATGGCTTTCATTCCAAGACCTTGGCCCCATGCTCACGCGTGAGCACCCCCGCTCACCCGTCAGCCTGCCCCATCCGCGCGGCGAGGCGCAACGCGAAGCTAGGGTCCTCGGCCCGCGCCGGCAGGACCGGGTCGTAGGCGGCGCGGATCAGGGCGGCGTGCCAGGGCTCGACCACCGTGCCGGCGCCGTCCGGCAGACGGGCCAGCGGCGAGCCGTCGGTGAAGGCGTCGTCCGACCACAGAAGGAGGCTCTGCACCGACTGGCCGAGGGCCAGCGTCCGGGCCGAGACCGAGGCGAGATGCTCGTCGTAGCGCAGCAGCACGAGGCAGAGGCGGATGGCGCCCGCCTCGTCGAAGCCGAAGATTCGGTACTGGTTGGCTCCGGCGCCCTGCAGCACCGAGACCAGCTTCCCGAGATCCGGGATCAGCCGCTCGAGGTGAGGCACCGCCTTCAGCTCCGGCCAGTCGGTGCAGAAGAACACCATGAAGTTGGCGCCGAGCTCGGGGTCCTCGGACCGGGTCTCGAGCCCGGCGAGGGCGGCGGCGTCGCGGAGGGCGGCGCCGAAGATCTCCGAGCCCTCCTCGTCGGCGCCGAAGATCACCGGCACGGGCGCTCGGCCCCACCGCGCGAAGAGGAAGGCGCCGTCGGAGCGCGTGAAGCGCGCCGCGACGCGGGCGGCGTCGGAGCCGGGGGCGAAGAGCGGATCGGTCATGCCGCGGACCCTCGCGGCCCGGAGCGCCTGGCGCAAGGCGGCGGGAGGGCGCGGCCGGCGGCCCGCCGCCTTGCGGAGCCCGGTCCGCGTGCCCTGACGCCGAGGGCTCCCGCCCCGCCGGCGTCTCCCTTGCGGGAGACGCCGCGAGGTTGGGCCCGGCGCCGCCGTGGGGGTCCTTCGGACCCGTCACGGCGGCGCGGGCGCCCGGCTTTGGCCGCCCGGATCGACCGGCGCCGCCGGTGGCGACGCCCGTCCCCGGCGCTCAGCCGTCCTCGTCGAAGAGCCGCGGCTGCGCGGCGGGGCGCGGGGCCTCGAGGCCGAGATGCCGCCAGGCGCGCGCCGCCAGCATCCGGCCCCGGGGCGTGCGCTGGACCAGCCCCTGCTGCAGCAGGAACGGCTCGATCACCTCCTCGAGCGCGTCGCGCGCCTCGGAGAGCGCCGCCGAAAGCGTCTCGATGCCGACCGGCCCGCCGCCGTAGTGCTCGGCGATCAGCGAGAGGTAGCGCCGGTCGCCCGCGTCGAGGCCGAGATCGTCGACGCCGAGCCGGGTCAGCGCGCGGTCGGCGATGGCGCGGTCGACCCGCCCGTCGCCCTCGACCACCGCGAAGTCCACGACGCGCCGCAGCAGCCGCCCCGCGATGCGCGGCGTGCCGCGGGCGCGGCGCGCGATCTCCTCGGCCCCTTCGGGCGCCGCCGGGGCGCCCATCAGCCGCGCGCCGCGGGTGACGATCTGCACCAGCTCCGCCACGGTGTAGAATTCGAGACGCGTCGGGATCCCGAAGCGGTCGCGCAGCGGCGTGGTCAGGAGGCCGAGCCGCGTCGTCGCCCCGACCAGCGTGAAGGGCTGCAGGTCGATCCGCACCGTGCGCGCCGCCGGCCCCTCGCCGATCACGAGGTCGAGGGCGTGGTCCTCCATCGCCGGATAGAGGATCTCCTCCACCGCGGGATTCAGCCGATGGATCTCGTCGATGAAGAGCACGTCGCGCGCGTCGAGATTGGTGAGGATCGCCGCGAGGTCGCCCGCCTTCGCCAGCACGGGCCCCGAGGTCATGCGGAAGTTCACCCCGAGTTCGCGCGCCACGATCTGCGCCAGCGTGGTCTTGCCGAGGCCGGGCGGGCCGAAGAACAGGGTATGGTCCATCGCCTCGCCGCGCCGGCGGGCGCTCTCGACGAAGACGCGGAGATTGGCGCGCGCCTCCTCCTGACCCACGAAGTCGTCGAGCGTCTCGGGCCGGAGGGCGCGGTCGGGCGCGTCCTCGGCGCGGTCCTGCGGCGCGACGAGCCGGTCCGGATCGCCCGCCTCGGTCATCGCTCGGCCGGGGCGAGGGCGCGGAGCGCCGCGCGGATCAGGGCGGCGGCGTCGGCGCCGGGCGTCTCCGCGGCGGCCTCGGCGACGGCGCGCGCGGCGTCGGCGGGCGCGTAGCCGAGATTGGCGAGGGCGGAGAGGGCGTCGGCCTCGGCCTGCGGGTCGCGCGCCTCGGACGACGGCTCGGCGGCCGGCCTGGCCGCCGGCTCCGGGCCCGCCGCGGCCGAGCCGGGCGCGGCCCGCCGTGCGCCGCGGGCGCCGAGGGCCATCACGCCCGGGGCCTTGTCGCGCAGTTCGTTGGCGATGCGCTGGGCGATCTTCGGCCCGACCCCCGGCGCGGCGCGGATCGCCGTGGAATCGCCCATCGCCACGGCGCGCGAGACCCCGTCCGGCCCCAGCGCGCCCAGGATCGCCAACGCCACCTTGGCGCCGACGCCCTGCACTGAGGTCAGCAGGCGGTGCCATTCGCGCTCCGCCGGCGTCTCGAAGCCGAACAGCTGCAGCAGGTCCTCGCGCACCACCAGCTCCGTGTAGAGCGCCGCGGGCTCGCCCGGCGAGGGCAGCCGCGCGAGGGTGCGGGGCGCGGCGAAGACGACGTAGCCGACGCCTGCCGCCTCGATCAGCGCGTGATCCTCGGCCACGTAGTCCACCCGGCCGGAGATCCTGCCGATCATCGCGCGCCCCCCGCCGCGGCGATGGCGGCCTCCAGCTTGCCGGCCCCGCGGGCGTTCCAGGCGTGGCAGAGCGCGACGGCGAGGGCGTCCGTCGCGTCCGGCCCCGCGAGCTTGGCGCCCGGCAGGGTGAGGCGGACCATGTGCTCGACCTGCCGTTTGTCGGCGTGGCCGACGCCGACCACGGCCTTCTTCACCGCGTTTGGGGCGTATTCGGCCACCGGCACGCCGGCGCGGGCGGGGGCCAGCAGCGCGATGGCGCGGGCCTGACCCAGCTTGAGCGTGCCGGCGGCGTCCTTGTTGACGAAGGTGTGCTCCACGGCCGCGACGGCCGGGGCGCAGTCGGCGACCACTTCCGCGAGCTGGTCGAAGAGGGACAGCAGGCGCGTCGCGAGGTCCTCGCCTCGTGATTCGCAGACGCCGTTGCCGAGATGTCGGAGGCGGCCCGAGGCGGCCTCGATAAGCCCCCAGCCGGTGCGCCGAAGCCCCGGATCCAGCCCCAGCACCCGCATGATTTCCCCGCCGCGTTGCGGGCGCGCCACGCGCCCTTTCTGGACGGATAGCACGAAGCGGGAACACCGGGAAGGCCGACGACGGCCGCCAGGCTTCGAAGGGGCGTCCCATGGCCGGAAACCGACCTTGCCACGCCGCTTTCGAACTCTTCGAAACGTTTTGCAAACCCTTGTGACGAAACCGTTTTGATCCATGCCGCCCGCGCATGGCTGCCATGCGGTTTCGGCCGATTGCGCGACGCTCGGGCGTGCCCTAGGTCGATCGGGTCAGGGATGGTGTTCGCTCTGACGCTCGGCCTGCCAACCCTCTTATTGGACCCTCGTGACATGATCCTCCGCGCCTCCGACTTCGCCTTCGATCTCCCGATCCGCGCCGAGACCTGGCACGCGCTCGCCGCGGTCGTCGAGGATCTGCCCCGCATGTTCCGCCGCTGGAACCTCCGTCGCCGCACGGTGAACGATCTGCGCGGGCTGAGCGCCGCGCAGCGTTCCGATCTCGGGCTCGACGGCGTGGATCTCGAGGCGATCGCCGACCGCGTCATGCGCTGAGGCGATCCGCGCCGCCTCCTTTCCGGGAGGCGGCGCGTCGCGGCTCAGAGCCGCCGCAAGGCCAGCGTGGTCCAGCCGCCGAGGCCGCGCAGACGGAACGCCGGCGCGAAGCCGTGCGAGCGCCAGACGCCCTCGACCCCCGGCGCCTGCGCGTCCAGAAGCCCCGACAGCACCGCCACGCCGCCCGGCGCGGTGACCGCGGCGACGGGGCCGGCGAGGCGTCGAAGCGGGCGGGCGAGGATGTTGGCGAAGACGAGGTCGTAGGGCGCGCCGCGGCGCACGACCGGATCCGCGAGCCCGTCGGCCCGACGCGTCGCGACCCAGGGCGTCAGGCGGTTCGCCCGGATGTTGGCGCGGGCGGTGGCGACGGCGACGGGGTCGATGTCCGTCGCCAGGGCCGGCACGCGAAGCGCGGCGGCCGCGGCCATCGCCAGCACGCCGGTCCCCGCCCCGACGTCCAGCACCCGGCGCGGGCGCGCGCCCTCCCGGATCAGCCGCTCCAGCGCCAGCAGGCAGCCGCGCGTGGTGCCGTGATGGCCGGTGCCGAAGGCCATCGCCGCCTCGATCCGGAGCGGGATGGCGTTTATCGGCACCCGGTGCGCGTCATGCGGCCCGTGCAGGAAGAAGCGCCCGGCGACGACCGGGTGAAGCTCGCGCTGGACCTGCGCCACCCAGTCCCGGTCGTCGAGCTTCGAGACCGCGAACTCGGCCCCGCCATGGATCGCCGAGAGCAGCGCCAGCCCGGCCCGGTCGGGCC